>JAXKHW010000105.1:0-5437 GCA_036549635.1 Collinsella sp.
GCTCCCCTGCGCACGCGAGGCCTCTTCGACACGTCGAACCTCCTTGGCGGCAGCGCGCGAGGCTTTAAAGCAGGCGCGGTACGCATCCAGCGCCTCGAGTGCCGGGCGCCCTGCCCATGCATCGACCATCGCAACGTGATGCGCCGGATCGAGCACGCGCTGGTGCTCGTGCTGGCCGCACAGATCCATCATCACACCGACGCGCTCCGAAAGCTCGCGCACACTGGCGATGCGGCCGTCAATCTTCACGCGGCTGCGACCCTCGGCAGAAAGGCTGCGCTGGACCGTGAAGCCTTCCGTGTCGTGCGGGCCGTAAAACAGCCGCGCCTCGACGCTCGCCAGTGCCTCGCCCTCGCGCACCGTCGACGAATCCGCGCGCTCACCCAAAATAAGCTTGAGGGCCGAGAGCAGCGCGGTCTTGCCGGCGCCGGTCTCGCCGGTCAGGACAGTCAGACCGGCACTCGGCACCAGCGTCGCTTCGCGAATGAGTGCAATGTTAGAAACCTGCAGCTCATCGATCATGACGGACTCCGTAGAAAACGCGGCTCACCGAGTTATAGAAGCTCTCGGGGCCGTAATCGAGGAGCAGCACATCTCCGGGCCCGCGGCGCACGGCCACGCTGTCAACGGTACCATCGCAGGTAATAAACTGTCCATCGATAGCGATCGCCGGAACGCTCGGGCGATCATCGGACATAAAGATTTCGACGACATCACTCGGCGAGGTCAAAAAGGCACGAGCCTGAATGGTGTGCGGCGCAATGGGTACGCAGACCATGCCCGTATAGTCGGGGCTCACGATGGGGCCACCGGCACTGAGCGCGTAACCCGTAGAACCAGTCGCCGTGGACACGACCACGCCGTCGCCACGCAGACGGTCGATATGATGGCCGGACACCGTGATGTCGAACTCGACCATATCGGACAGCGGACCGCGGGTAAGCGCCATGTCGTTGAGGGCGAAGGTGCGCACGACATCCTTCGTACCGTCTTCGCGCACGGACACGATATCCGCGGCGATGGTAGCGCGACGGCTCACATGCAGCTCGCCGGACAGGGCGTCGCTCACGACCTGCAGAATGTCGCGCTCCTCGGGACTCGCAGCAGTTAAAAAGCCCAGGTGACCATAGGAAAGACCGAGGATAGGAATCTCGCGATGGTTGAGGATGCGGGCAGCGCGCAGCAACGTACCGTCGCCGCCGAGCGTAATGACCAGATCGGAGCCGTCAATATCAGGCGTGCTCTGAATCTTGGATCGCTGGTCGGCAGCCCATGCGACCTCATAGCCCTGGCGAGTCAGCCAAAGCTCGAGCATCAGGCCGCTCTCGACCGCCTCTTGCTTGTAGTAATTGGGAACCAGAAAGACCTTCATAGCGTTGCAGCTTTCTCGCTCAAAACCGATACCTGGGATTGCAGCACGTCTTGCGAGCGGTCGCCAGATTCAAATCTCGTGCCGTACAGGAAAAACTCAACGTTGCCCTTGGCACCATGAATGGGCGACACGCACACATCGACCGGGAACAGGCCCTTGGCAGCAAAGAGTTCAACCGCCGCCACGAGTGTATCGCGGCGCACGGCGGGATCGGTCACAATGCCGCCTTCGCCCACCAGCGCCGCCGGAGCCTCAAACTGCGGCTTTACGAGCGTGCAGAATGCACCCGTAGGCGCCAGGCACGCCAGTACCGCATCGATAATGTTCGCGATGCTGGTAAACGAGACATCACACACAGCCAGGTCGATGGCGCCGGCATAGCCAAGCTCAGGCAGCTGCGTCACGTTTGTGCGCTCATGCAGCGTCACGCGATCGTCCTGACGCAACGACCAATCGAACTGGGCGCGACCCACGTCCACCGAGACAACGGTCGCAGCTCCGCGCTTGAGCAGACAATCGGTAAAGCCGCCGGTAGAGCAGCCCACATCCAGACAGGCAAGGCCCGTCGGATTGATGCCAAACGCATCAAGCGCGCCTTCGAGCTTAAGACCGCCGCGGCCAACATAGGGAATGCGCCCCTTCACATGCAGCGGCAGCCCCGGGATCACCTTAAGGCCCGGCGAAGTCAAGCGCTCACCGCCACTCGAGACCAAGCCGGCCATAAGAGTGCGAAGGGCATCCGCGCGATCGGCGCAGATGCCCTGTGAAATCAGTTCGTCATCAAGACGCACGCGTTTCATGAATGCCATCAACCATTCGTATCCGGAGATGCGGCCTAGCTATCCTGGGATTCGTTTGCCGCATCCTCATCGTATTCCTGCTCGAGCTTGTCGGCCTCACGCGGCGTCAACTCAAACTTGTCGACCATATCGACCGCGCGGGAGCCCAGCTCAATCGCTTCGTCAAACAAATCGAGCGAACGCTCCAAGGAGGTATCCTTGGAGCGAATGGTAGCGATGATCTGATCCAGACGGTCCGAAATCTCATCAAAGTTACGGACAGAACCCTCTGGCATGGCTACTCCTCGACGGAGTCGGCCTCGACGGCCTCAGCAGCGTCCGCATCCTCGGCCAACACACCAGCCTCAGCCTGGGCAACCGCAACCTTAGCGGCAGCCTCGGCAGCCTGTGCCTCCTCGCGAGCGCGATCCTCGGCCAGCAGCTCCTGGTATAGGTCCTCGCCCGGCAGCTCCTCGCTGCGAGCGATCTTGCCCAGCACGCCGTTGACGAACGACGCGGACTGGTCGGTGCCATAGGCCTTGGCAAGCTCGACGGCCTCGTTGATCACGATGGCGTCCGAGACCTCCTCGTCGGTGAGGAAACGCATCTCGTAAACGGCGATACGCAGCAGATTGCGGTCGGCACCGGGCATGCGCATAAGATCCCAGTTCTTGGCAACGGAGCGCAGAGCGCAGTCGATGCGGTCGATATGCTCGTAGGCACCGCGGCACAGCTCCAACGCATAGGGGTCGAGGGGACCCTTCGAGATCAGGAAATCACCCTCGAGGACGCGCTCGAGCGGGCTGTCCGTGGCCTCGGCCTGGAACAGCAGCTGCAGCGCCTGACTGCGGGCAAGCGTACGCCCGCGATAAACCTTAAGGCTCAAAGGTTACTCCTTGGGGAAAACGAGGCCGTCGATGCAAACGTCAACACGCTCAACCTCAACGCCAACCTGGGCATCGATGGCGGCGACCACGGCGGCGCGAACGGCCTCGGCGAGTTTCTTGAACGGATAGCCAAAGAACACCACGACACGCACGGTGAGTGCGAGCTTGTCGCCGACGACCTCGGCCTCGACCGCCGGCTCGGAAGCAGGGGCCTTGGACGAGAGCATCATGGAGACAAGGTTGGTGGCAAGGTCCTTGACGCCAACGGAGGCGATGCCCTCGACATCGGACACGGCGCGCGAGACGATGGCGGTCAGAACATCGGGCGAAATGCCGATGCCGTCAATCTTGATTTCCTGGGGCATGAGTCCTCCTAGAAGAGTTGGTTGCTAAACGCGGGAGACGAACTTGCCGTCGCGGGTGTCAACCTTGATGACCTCGCCCTCGTTGAGGTACATGGGGACCTGGATGACAGCGCCGGTGTCGATCGTGGCCGGCTTGGTGGAACCCTGGACGGTGTCGCCCTTAAAGCCCGGGTCGGTCTGGACGATGGTGGTCTCGATGAACATCGGCGGGGTCACGCCCATGAGTTCATCGTCGGCGAAGAGCAGCTGGCAAATGTCGTTCTCGCGCAGCCACTTGGAGTTCTCGCCCACCATGTCCTCGGGAACGGGAACCTGCTCATAGGACTCATTGTCCATGAAGATGTAGTCGGTACCATCGTTGTAGAGGTACTGGAACTCACGGGTGGTGAGCATGACGCTCTCGAACTTGGTGCCGGCGTTGCAGGTGTTCTCGACGACGCGGCCGCTCTTGATGTCGCGGGTCTTGTAGCGCACAAACGCGCCGCCCTTGCCCGGCTTGACATGCTGGAACTCGACGATGGTGTAGACCTTGTCCTTAATGCGGAGACCGAGGCCGTTCTTGAAGTCGGCGGTAGAAATGGTAGGCATAGCGACCTTTCTTGTTATGGGCAGAACGCACAAGCGTCCAAATTACATACGACCGAAATTATACACTTGCAGACGGCGCCTGCAGCGAGCGCATAAAAAGAGAACGCGGGGCGCCCGAATCATTTCGGACGCCCCGCCCCAAAAATCTATCGAAATGGGCTAGCAATCGATGACGTGCAGGTCGTGCGGGGTCTTGGTGAAGGGCTCATATCCGTTCTCGGTGACGACGCCGTAGTCCTCCAGGCGCACGCCGCCCACACCGGGCAGGTACACGCCGGGCTCCATGGTGATAACTGAGCCGATCGCGATGGTGTTCTTGCTGCGGTTAAAGTTGGGCAGCTCGTGGATGTCGATACCGACGCCGTGACCCAGACCATGGTTGTAGTAATCGCCATAGCCGGCATCGCCGATGATCTTCTTGGAAAGCTTGAAAATGTCGTTGCCCTCAACGCCCGGATGGATGGCGGCGACGCACTCCTCGTGCGTACGGCGCACGAGTGCGTACAGGTCGAGCTGCTCCTGGGTGGGCTCGCCAATCACGACAGTGCGCGTCATGTCGGAGCGGTAATCACAGTAGCCCGCGCCGTAATCCATGAGGACAAAGTCGCCCTTCTCGATCACGCGGTCGCTCGGCACGGCATGCGGGTTGGCGGTGTTGGGGCCGCTCGCCACGATGGAGCCGAAGGCAAGGCTATCGGCGCCGTTGGCGAACATAAAGTTCTCGAGCTCGTTGCGAACCTGCTTCTCGGTCATACCAGGCTTAATAAAGCCGAGCATGTGCTGGAAGGCGGCGTCGGTGATCGACTGCGCATGGCGCATGAGCTCGATCTCCTCGGCGTCCTTGATGGCGCGCATCTTGCGAATGTCGGCATGCATCAGCGGCAGCATGCAGGCGACGGAACGATCCTCCAGACCACGCTGAATACCCTGATAGAAGTTGATCTGCATGTCGTCCTCGACAGCGCAGACGCGGCACTTGTTGGCCGCGATTTTGCCGGCGACCCAACCGGGGATGGTGCCCTCGTCCATGTCGTAGACCCAGGGGCTGCCGGCGGGCGTGTTCTCCTCAAAGCTGTTGAGGTAGCGCGAGTCGGTATGGAACAGGCACTGGTCAGCCGTAATAAACGCCGCGTGCGGGAACTCGAAGGTGTAGTCGAAGACGCCCTTCACGCCCGTGAGCCAACGAAGATTGGCCTCGTCGCGTACCACGATAGCGTCGTAGCCGCGCTCGACCATCAGGGCACGGACACGTTCGATACGACCGGCAGGACCGGCAGCAATCTCAGACATGCAGATTCCTTTCTTATTGTCTCTATAAAGACGGGACGGGTCTCAACCGAACGTCGGAATCGCATGCGATCCGCAACCGATTAGAAACCCGTCCCACAACATGATACGAAAGACGATGGATGTCAATAAATCTGAGAGAAGTTCTTTGCGAGAAGC
>JAXKHW010000106.1:0-15001 GCA_036549635.1 Collinsella sp.
ACTTTTCGCTCTCCAACTGCTCCAACTCGGGCATCGACACGGTGGGCGTTCTGACGCAGAATCGCCCCTACCTGCTGCAAGCCTATGTGGGCTCCGGCGAGGCATGGGATCTGGACAGCCGCGACGGCGGCGTGTCGATCCTGCCGCCGTACGAGACGCAGACCGGCGGCGCCTGGTATGCGGGCACGGCCGACGCCATTACGCAGAACCTCGACTACATCAAAGCCAACGACCCCAATTACGTCCTGATTCTTTCGGGCGATCACCTGTATCGCATGGACTACCGCAAGATGCTCAAGACGCACATTGAGAACAACGCCGACCTCACGGTGAGCGTTATGCCCGTGCCGTGGGAGGAGGCCAGCCGCTTTGGCATCCTGACCACCGACCCCGAGGACGGCCGCATCACCAAGTTCACCGAGAAGCCCGATAAGCCCGATTCGAATCTCGCGTCCATGGGCATCTACATCTTCTCGGCAGACGTGCTGATCGAGGCGCTCGAGGAAGACGCTCTGGACCAGCGCTCGAGCCACGACTTTGGCAAGGACATCATCCCCAAACTGCTCGGCGAGGGCAAGCGCCTGTACAGCTACGAGTTCCACGGCTTTTGGAAGGACGTCGGCACCATCGCCAGCTTCCACGAGACCTCGATGGACCTGCTGGGCAACAACCCCGAGTTCGATTTGTTCGACAAGCACTTCCCCATCATGTCCAACATCACCACGCGTCCGCCGCACTACATTGGTCCGGAAGGCCGCTTGGACGACTGCCTGGTCTCCAACGGCTGCAAGATCTACGGCACCGCTCGCCACTCGATCCTTTCGACCGATGTCATCATCGAGGAGCGCGCCGTGGTCGAGGACTCCGTGCTGCTGCCGGGTGCGCACGTTAAGAGCGGCGCGCACATCTGCCGCGCTATTTTGGGCGAGAACTCCACGGTCGAAGAGGGCGTGAAGCTCGGCTCTGTCGATACCACCAAGGATACGGCCGTCGTTGGAAATGACGTCGTTATCGGGAAGGGGGAATGATCCGATGATCAATCGCAAGGCCATCGGTTATATCACCGCTAACTACTCTTCGACCTACGGCAGCGTGCTGCTCAAGGACCGCCCCATCGCGTCCGTTCCGTTTTTGGGCCGCTACCGCCTGATCGACTTCCCGCTGTCCAACATGATGAATGCCGGCATTAAGACCGTCGGCGTCGTCATGCCGGGCAATTACCGCTCGCTGATCGACCACGTGGGTTCGGGCAAGGACTGGGGCCTGGACCGCAAGAAGGGCGGCCTGTTCATGGTGCCCGGCAACGCGTATGGCACCACCAAGGGCGGCATGCGCTTCCTGCTGCGCGACATCATCTCCAACAAGACGCTGTTCCAGCGCTCGGACAAGCCCTATGTTGTGATGATGGGCACCAACATCATCTTTAACATGGACCTCAACACCATCATCGACGCGCACGAGAACTCCGGTGCCCAGATGACCGTGGTGTACTGCAAGGCCACGCGCAACGTCGATGACGAGACC
Organism: Collinsella sp.; assembly: GCA_036549635.1. GTDB lineage: Bacteria > Actinomycetota > Coriobacteriia > Coriobacteriales > Coriobacteriaceae > Collinsella. The sequence continues at coordinate 1,525 of JAXKHW010000106.1, forward strand.
AAGCTCGAGATTAACGAGAACGGCCGCCTGACGGGCGTGAGCGCCGGCGTCGTGTACGGCGACAACGCCTCTATGGACTGCTGCATCGTCAACCGCGAGACGCTGCTCGAGATTATCGACCACTACCAGGCCGCCGACTATCTGGACCTGCTCGAGGCACTCCAGGGCGACTTTGGCAACATCGACGTGTGCAGCTACGAGTACAAGGGCGAGGTCGTGGGCGTGTTTAGCGAGAAGTCGCTGTATCGCCGCAGCATGGACCTGCTCGACCAGACCGTGGCCGACCAGCTCTTTGACCCCGAGCGCCCGATCCTGACCAAGGCTCACGACGTGCCGCCTTCGCGCTATGCGACCGGCAGCCACGCGTGCAACTCGATCATCTCGGCCGGCTGCATCATCAAGGGCACCGTGCGTAACTCGATCCTGTCGCGCGGCGTTGTGGTCGAAGAGGGCGCATCGGTGACCAATTCGATCATCAACCAGAGCTGCATCATCGAGAGCGGCGCACGCGTCGAGAATGCCATTCTGGACAAGAACAACGTGGTTCCCACCAACACCGAGCTTCGCGGTACGCCCGAGAACATCCTGGTGCTGGGCAAGGCTCCGTTAACTTCCGACACCACCATCGTACGTTAACGTTGGCACCGCAACATCGCTCGTAACATGTAGAATAGCCGCCCGGTTAGCGCCAGGCGGCTATTCTCGAATTACAACATGGGAGACAATATGGCAGAAACCAGCAAAAAGATGCAGATCGTGTTTGCCTCGGCCGAGTGCGCACCGTTTGTTAAGACCGGTGGCCTGGGCGACGTGGCGGGCTCGCTGCCTGCGGCACTCGTGCGCGCCGGCGCCGAGGTTATCGTAATGGTGCCCAAGTACGCCACCATCAAGGACGAGTACAAGGCGCAGATGAAGCACTTTGCCGACTTTTACGTGAGCCTGGGCTGGCGCAACGAGTACTGCGGGCTCGAGAAGCTCGAACACGACGGCGTCACCTATATGTTCGTTGACAACGAGCGCTACTTTGCGCGCGACTATCCGTACGGCTTTTTTGACGACGGCGAGCGCTTCGCGTTCTTCTCCAAGGCCATCACCGAGAGCTTGCAGCACCTGCCGGCCGGTTTTGAGTGCGACATCCTGCACTGCAATGACTGGCAGACGGCACTGGCACCCGTGTTCTTGCGCGAGTTCTACCAGGGCCTGCCGCTCTACGACCGCGTCAAGACCGTGTTCTCGATCCACAACGTGGCGTTCCAGGGCCAGTTTAGCGACACCGTGATGGAGGACATCCTGGGTGTGGCGCATATTCCCGCAGCCGCTACGCAGCTGCGCTGCGACGCCTGCAGCATCAACTACATGCTGGGCGCGCTGCACTATGCCGATGCCATCACCACAGTAAGCCCCACCTACGCGAGTGAGATCCAGACGCCCGAGTTTGGCGAGGGTCTGGACGGGGTGCTGCGCGAGCGCTCCTATGCGCTGCAGGGCATTTTGAACGGCATTGATGTGGCGGGCTTTGACCCGGCGACAGACAAGCGCATTGCCGCTAACTACACCGTGGAGGACCGTTCCGGCAAGGCCGTGTGCAAGGCTAAGCTGCAGGAGGAGCTGGGTCTCGAGGTTCGCGACGACCGCCCGCTTATGGTGATGGTCACGCGCCTGACGCGCCAGAAGGGCATGGACCTGGTCATGTACGCGCTCGACCGCATCCTGGCCGGCGGCGTGCAGGTGGCCGTGCTGGGCACCGGCGACCGCGACTACGAGGACGGACTGCGCTACTTCCAGGACAAGTACCCCGGCACCATGGCCGCGCGCATCGAGTTTGACCCGGCGCTGTCGCAGCGCATGTACGCCGCCGCCGACATGTTCCTGATGCCTTCGAAGTTTGAGCCCTGCGGCCTGTCGCAGATCATCGCCATGCGCTACGGCACCCTGCCCATCGTGCGCGAGACCGGTGGCCTGAAGGACACCGTGATCCCGTATAACGAGTTTACCGGCGAGGGTACGGGCTTCTCGTTTACCAACTTTAACGGCGACGAGATGGGCGACGCGGTCTTCCGCGCAGCACGCCTGTTCTGGGATAACCGTGAGGCATGGAACCAGCTGGTCACGCAGGCCATGAGCCAGGACTTTAGCTGGACGCGCTCGGCCGACAAGTATCTGGATCTGTACTTCTTTATGCACCCGGAGATTGAGAGGCCGGCGGCTGTTGTCGACGAGCCGGTGGCTGCTGAGGAGCCCAAGGCCGTGGAGAAACCGGTTGAGGCTGAGTCCGCAAAGGCCGAGCCTGAGTTAAAGGCTGAGGCTGCTCCCGAGCCCGAGCCTGAGGTGAAGCCTGCTGCGAAGCCTGCGGCAAAGAAGACCACGACTCGTAAGACGACGGCTAAGAAGGCTACGACAACCAAGGCTGCCGCGACTAAAACAACGGCTGCCAAGGCAACGACCACGCGCAAGCGCACGACCGTCGCTGCCAAGAAGGCCGTAGAAGCCGAGGCTGCTCCCGAGGTAAAGGCAGAGGCCGCTGAGGCCAAACCGACAGCCAAGGCTCCGGCAAAGACCGCTACCAAGAAGACGACCACGACTGCCAAGAAGACCACGGCTAAGAAGTCGACGGTCACGAAGGCAGCAGCAAAGCCGGCAGCCAAAGTCGAGGAGACGCCCGTCGAGGCCAAGCCGGCCGCCAAGACCACCACGCGCAAGCGCGCAACGAAGACGACTAAGAAGTCCACGACCAAGGCTGCTGCTCCCAAGGCGGAGGCTAAGGCCGAGGCCAAACCCGCAGTAAAGGCCAAGCCTGCGCCGAAGGCCGCCGAGGTCAAGCCCGCTGCCGCCAAAGAGGAGGCCAAGGCCGAATTAAAGGCCAAGCCCGAGCCCGCCAAGAAGGCCCCGGTCTCCCCCGCCGCCGCGACCGAGGAAAAGGCTCCAACCAAGAAGACGTCCGTCCGCAAGGCAACGGCCACCCGCAAGCGCCGCTAGCCCGCAGGCGATCCAAAACCTCATCAAACCCTAAGTAAGGGGCGCTCCAACCGGGCGCCCCTTCTCTGTAGGTAGTTGGTAAAACGATTTTCTAGGACAACCGTTCGCCGATGGTAAACGGATGTTGTTTATACAGCCTGTGTACAACAGATATACTTACATCCTGTGCGTAAAGCCCATGGCCAGCATGCCATGATTCTATTGAACTGGACCGTACTATGAGATTGATACACAACAGCCGTCTGCCGCAGTTTCGCACTCCGTTTGGCGCTGTGACCACAGGAACTACCCTTTCGCTCTCCGTGATTCTGGAGGATGCCGATCCCGCGCAGGCAACGCTTACGCTGCGCACCTGGGTCGATGAGATCGGTGAGTCTCGGTATCCCATGACGCACGAGGGCGACGGCATATTCACCGTAGAGCTTGAGTGCACCGAGCCCTGTCTTATCTGGTACAGCTTCATCTGCAATATCGAGGGCCAGCCCGAGGTTCGCCTGGGCGCACCACAGGGCCGCACCGGCGGCGAAGGCGTAACCTACGACTACGCCGAGGTTCCATCCTTCCAGATTACCGTCTACAAGCACCGCGAAGTTCGACCCGAGTGGTACGAGCGCGGTATGGTCTACCAGATCTTCCCCGATCGCTATGCCCGCGACGAGCACTGGCGCGAGCGCACGCTGGCCGAGGTCGAGAAACCGCGTAAGGGCATTCAGCGCCGCATGGTCGAGGACTGGAACGAGCCGCCTGTGTACGAGCGCGCCGAGGACGGCTCCATCAAGACCTGGGACTTTTACGGCGGATCGCTCAAGGGTATCCAGGAAGACCTGCCTCGAATCGCCGAGCTGGGCTTTACAGCCATCTACCTCAACCCCATTTTTGAAGCCGCGAGCAACCACCGCTACGACACCGCCGATTACACCAAGATCGATCCGATTCTGGGCACCGAGCAGGACTTTACTGAGCTGTGCGAGGCAGCCGAGAAGCTGGGCATTTCCATCATTCTGGACGGTGTGTTCAACCACACGGGCGACGATTCGATCTACTTTAACCGCTACGGCAACTATCCCGGCGTCGGTGCGTGGCAGAGCGAGGACTCGCCATGGCGCGATGCGTTTTATTTCCACGAGGACGGCTCGTACGACTGCTGGTGGGGCGTGGGCAATATGCCCGCCATCAATGAGAGCTCCGAACTGGTACGCGAGCGGCTCCTGGGCAAGGACGGCGTCATTCGTAAATGGCTGCGCGCCGGCGCTCACGGCTGGCGCCTGGATGTGGCCGACGAGCTTTCCGATGACTTCCTGACCGAGATCAAAAAGGCCGTGCTCGCCGAGAAGCCCGACGCGCTGCTGCTCGGCGAGGTCTGGGAAGATGCCTCCAACAAGATTAGCTACGGCCATCTGCGTCGCTACCTGCAGGGCTCCGAGCTGGACTCTGCAATGGATTACCCCTTCCGCGACATGGTCATCGGCTTTTTGATGGGCTACAAAAACGCCTACCAAGCTGCCGAGGATATCGAGACCCTACGCGAGAACTATCCGCGTGAGGCCCTGTCTTGCGCGCTTAATCTGCTTTCGAGCCACGACCGACCGCGCATTATCTCGGTGCTCGGCGGCGGCCCCGACGAGTCGCAGCTGCCCGAGTGCGAGCGCAGCAAATGGCGTCTGGACGAGAACGCAATGGGCCTGGCCAAGAGCCGTTTTTGGCTCGCGACGCTCATGCAGATGACGTTCCCGGGCGTTCCATCGATCTATTATGGCGACGAGTACGGCTTGGAGGGTCTCACCGATCCGGGCAACCGCCGTACCCTGCCGACCAAGGACCAACTCCACGACTTCGACACGCTGGCCATCGTTAAGAACGCGTCTGCCGTGCGCCGCGCGCTGCCCTTTATGGTCGATGGCGAGATCAAGGCCTTTGCGCTCAACGACGATGTCTTGGCTTACACCCGAACGGGCAAAGACGGCGAGGCCGCGACGGTTATCATCAACCGCAGCCTGCGCAATTCGCACCGCGTGACGATTCCGGCGCTCGGCGAATGCGCGAGCGACGTGATCAGCGGTCACGAGTGCGAGATCCACAACGGTACCGTCACGCTCGACCTGTACCCGCTGGGCTCTTCGATCATCTATCACCATGCCGAGAAGCGCCTGCAGGAGCCGCTCGATCATGCCGCGGGCGTTGTGTGCCACATCACCTCGGTGCCGACCGATGACGGCAAGCCCGGTACGATCGGCGCGCCCACGCGTCGCTTTATCGACCATCTGGCCGCCATGGGCATGCGCTACTGGCAGGTTTTGCCCGTCAATCCCACGGACTTCTTCCGCTCCCCCTACGCCGGTCCTTCGGCCTTTGCAGGCAATATCGACCTGCTACCCGAGAGCCACGAGGAGCTGGCCGCCGACTTTGAGACCTGGAAGGCCCGCGGCGGGGAGGATGCCGATCCGCTGTACACCGCGTTTAAACATCGCAACGCCGATTGGCTCGAGAAGTACTGCGTCTATATGGCCGTCAAAAAGTACTTTGAGGGCGAGTCGCGCCACAATTGGCCGGCAGATGTCGCTCGCTACAACGAGCATCTAATCGACGACAAGCGCTTCCGCAACGAGGCCGAGCTTCAGGCGTACATGCAGTACCGCTTTGACCTGGCCTGGTGCGAGCTCATGAACTACGCGCACAAGAAGGGTATCGAGGTTATCGGCGACATTCCTATGTACGTGTCCGACGATTCGGCAGACGCGTGGAGCGAACCCGAGAACTTCTGGCTGTCCGATACCGGCAAGGCGATTGAGATTTCCGGCGCGCCGCCCGACAACTTTGCGCCCGAGGGCCAGATGTGGGGCAACCCGACGTTCCGCTGGGACCACATGAAGCAGAACGGCTATAGTTGGTGGATGGATCGCCTGCGCCGCGCGTTCTCGCTCTACGACCGCGTGCGTCTGGATCACTTCCTGGGATTCCACAGCTATTACAGCATTCCCGCGGGCAAGGCATGCGCCGACGGCCGCTGGCTGGCGGGCCCGGGCAAGGACCTGTTCCAGACCGCCTATGACGAGCTGGGTCCGCTCAACTTTATCGCTGAGGACTTGGGCTACCTGACGCCCGGTGTTCGCGCCATGGCTTCGACCTGCGGTTTCCCCGGCATGGACGTGCTGGAGTTTAGCGATTACGACGTCCGTTGCGGTGTGCATCCCACGCCTGGCAAGATTCTCTACACCTCGACGCACGATACGTCGACGCTGGCCGGCTGGTGTACGCGTTCCTTTGCGGGCGGCGATGAACCGAGCGGTGTTGAGGTGGCGGCCAAGCTGATGAGCGACGCGCTGGCAAGCGACGCTCCCCTGGTGATGATGCCGCTGCAGGATGTCCTGGGGCTTGGCGACGACGCGCGCATGAACGTTCCGGGCGTGGCCACGGGCAACTGGACCTGGCAGGCTGACGAGGCAGACATTGCAGCCGCCGAGAACAAAACCGCACAGCTCCTGCGCAACAACCATAGATTCTGGGGCGAAGCGTGATAAAACCCCCGATATAGGGTACAGTTACAAACGTTTGAATTTTTGCGGGCAGAGTAATCTGCCCGCTTTGTGCTGAAAAGGAAGTATTATGGCGCGCTACGATTACAAGTGCTCGAGCTGCGGCAACGTGTTTGAGGTTGAGCATCCCATGTCCGAGACTCCCGAGGTCGTGTGCCCCAGCTGCGGTGCCCCGGCGGCCAAAACGTTCTCAGCCAGCGGCATTAAATTTGAGGGCAGCGGTTTCTACAACACCGACCAGCGAAGCGGCGGCTCCAGCACCAGCGCCACAAGCGGCTGCTGCGCCAACTGCCCGCATAACCACTAGAACCCGAACAGCCCCGCGACCGGCACCGATCGTAGGGCTGACTCTTTAGCTACCCAGGTTTCCTTTTGAGTTGCGGTGAAATAAGGACTGTTTGGCGGGTAGAAGAGGTTTTTCAATCCCTATTTCACTGCAACTTAGTAGTTACTTGTGGACCAGGCGGGCGCAGAAGTGGCCGTCGTAGGAGTCGGCGTTTACAGGGAAGCTTTGGAAGAGACCTCGATCGTTCTGGCGTACGGATACGAGCTTCTTGGCCTGATCGAACTCGGGGAGTTGCAGAATCTGCGCCTCGGAGAGCGGTGCGACGCTAAAGTCGGCGCCCTCGGGAGAAGCAAGGAACGCGTCCACCACCTGTGTGTTCTCCTCGTCGAAGACCGAGCACGTCGCATAGATGAGCTCGCCGCCGGCAGCCACGCGCGCGGCAGCTTCCTTGAGCATCGTCAGCTGCAGTTTGGGCAGCTCAACCGTCACATCGTTTTCGGTCAGACGCCACGGAATCTCGGGATGACGACGCATGGTTCCGGTGCCAGAGCACGGCGCATCGATAAAAACCGTGTCGAACTTAACCGGCTCGCCAAGCATGGCATCAAACGATGTGAGCACCTCATCAAGCTCGCAGGCATCACCCGAAACCGTACGGACGCCCTGAATACCGGCCTTATGCAGGCGCGCGAGATTCTGGTCACACTTGCGGTCGTGCAAATCGAGTGCAGTGTGCTGGCGGTCGTAGCCGGCACACTTGGCCTGACACATCATCACATAGGTCTTGGTGCCACGACCGGCACCAATCTCAAGGCAGCTACCAGGGCGTGTGGCAGCCGTGGCGATAAGCTGCGCGTTGAGATCAGACGCCACCGCGGCAGCACGCTCAAACACACCCGAAGCAACGGTAACCTGGGCATCAACCGGGGCATGGCAGCCCGGGAAGACAGGCGCGACGAGCTGCGAGATATACGGATCGGGCTTGGTCGCAAAGGCGTTCTCATGCAGGGCCAGTGGCGCGGGGGCCAGATTGCCGGCAAAGTTAAGCGCACCCTCTGGCGTGTCGAACGATGCCATAATGCGAGCGCACAGCCAACGCGGCAGTCCCATCAGGCGCGACAGACGAACCAGGCGTCGCTCAGACTCATTCACATCGGACGCCGTGGCAAAGTCCTCAACGTTGTCCGCGACTTTATGCAGCACGGCATTGGCCAAACCGGCGGCAGACTTAGCTCCGCTGCGCACCAGCTCAACGCCCTGACTCACCGCAACGCGACCAGGCGTATGCAGATAGAGCATCTCGAAGGCCGAGATGCGAAGCGCCATGCGAACGCGCGGCGCGACTTTTTTGGGCTTATCCAAAAACTGATCGAGCAACTCATCCAAAATGCCCTGCGTGGCGGCAACACCGAGCGCCAAACGCGCGGCAAAAGCGGAATCGCGCTGGTCAATGGCCTTGGCGGAAGCACGGGAAGACAACACGTCGCGTGCGTACATACCGCGGCGATCGGCCTCCATCAACACATCGAGCGCAAGCTTGCGCGCGGGAGACAACTTGCTCATGACAGCACACCCCACGTTAGATCGGCACCCTGCAGGCCGGCAGCCCAGGCAGAAGCGGCCATGGCACGCTTGCCATCGGGCTTAACCTCGAGCAGTTCAACCGCACCATCGGAAAGGCCAAGGAAAACACGCTTATTCTTAACGTCAACGCCGCCCTCACCAAGCGACACATCAGCCGCGGCTGCATCGAGCACGCGCACGGTCTTGCCGGCAATCACGCAACGAGCAGGCGCGGCATCGGACGAAGCGAGCACATGACGCACGCAATCGAGCGCAGCCATCTGCGGATCCAGACGCATCTCCTGCTTAGAAATCTTGGCAGCATGAGTGACGAGCGACTCATCCTGCTCAGTCCACACGGCGGTGCCATCGGCAAGAGAAGGAAGTGTATCGGCAAGCAGTTTGCCGCCAAGCACGCCAAGCTCCATAGTCAAAGCCTCGGCATGCTTACCGGCAACCGACGAGGAAGCCTGGGCACAATAAGCGCCAGTATCCACGCCATGCCCAATACGCATAATGGAAACACCAGCAACCTCATCACCAGCAAGAATGGCACGCTGAATGGGAGCGGCTCCACGCCATCGAGGCAGCAAGGACGCATGAACATTCACAATACCGAGCGGTGCCATATGCAGCACCTCATCGGGCAAAATGCAGCCATAAGCAGCCACACAGAAAATGTCAGCCTGGGCAGTCTGGAGCGCCTCAACAACCTCAGGCGTCATACGATTAGCCTCAACAACCGGCAGACCAAGCTCAAGCGCCTTGGCCTTAACAGGAGACGGCTCCAACTTTTTACCACGTCCGCGAACAGCATCGGGACGAGTAACAACAAGCGCAATCTCATTCCCAGCCTCGACGAGCGAAGTCAACGAAGGCACAGCAAAATCAGGCGTACCCATAAACACAATACGCATAAAGAACGTCTCCCCTCAACCAAAGCCGAGACGGCTACAAATAACAGCGGAAAGCCAAGTCACCAGCCCATCCGCAATAACATTTCAACAAGAACAAATATACCCAAAACCAAAGAAAGAGCCGCAATAAAAGCAGCTCTTCCAACAAAGCAATTATCAGCAAAGACGCCCCTCCCTGGCCCAACGGCACCCGGGCGAGACAAGCAGCGTCAACGTAGTCCCCGGGGCGCCCGCCTATATCGTCCCGCGCGCAGTTTCGCAGCGCAGCGAGAATGTTTGAGCACGGGATGATATAGGCGGGCGCCCCGGGGACGGACAAACCTACTCCGTCTCGCCCGGTCGAGCGCCGCGGGCCAGGGCGTCCTGGTACTCCTTGACAGCCTTGAGCCTCTGCATAGGCTTCAGTCGCTCGAACATGGTGTTGCCGTGTAGGTGGTCGATCTCGTGCTGCAGGCACACGCAGAACAGATCGCCTGTGGCCTCATAGCGAATCAGGTTGGCATCCAGGTCGTACGCCTCGACGACGACATGGTCGGGACGCTCGATCTCGCAGCTAATACCAGGAATGGAAAGGCAGCCCTCGCTAAACGGCACCAGATGGTCGCTCTGCTCCACGATCACGGGATTAATGAGCACGTACGGATCGTAGTCGCTCTTGTCGCTGTAGTCGCAGTCGATGGTGACCAGCTGAATGAGCTCGCCGATCTGCGGGGCAGCCAGGCCGCAGCCGCCGTTCTCGAACATCATCTTCTTCATCTTCTCGGCAAGTGCCTCGATCGCCGGGGTGATCTCCTCGATGACGGCGCACTCCTGGCGCAGACGAGGGTCAGGCGACAGTACGATTCCGTTGGCTTCCATGGCCATCCTTTCGGGTTGTTACATCAAATCATAGGCGTCGACGTCAACGCTCACGCTCACGCCGCGCACGGAGCCCACCTCTTTGAGGCAGGCGTCGATATCATCAGAGACATGGTACCCTACCGGCGACTTTACAAGCAGATGGAAGCGGTAACGGTCCTTGGCTCTCTCGATTACACACGAAGCCGGACCAAGCACCTGGGGCACGGCGCTCCCCGCCCGCAAAAAGTCGGGCGCGGCGGCATGCCAGCGGCGCTTGAGGAGCTTCGCGATGCGACCGATGTAGTCCCTCGCGTCATCCACGTTCGTCGACCATACCAAGATGTTGGCCAGGCGCACGAACGGCGGATACAGGGCGTCGCAACGCTGGTCCAGGTCGTAGTCGGTAAAGACCGAACGGTCGTGCTCGGCGACGGCGCGAATGACCGGGTCCTCGGGCAGGTAGGTCTGGATGATCACCTCGCCGGGACGATCGCCGCGACCGGCACGGCCCGCCACCTGCTCCAGTAGGTCGTAGGCGCGCTCCCCTGCGCGAAAGTCGGGCAGCTTGAGGGCGAAGTCGGCATTGACCACGCCCACCAGCGTGACCTCGGGAAAATCGAGACCCTTTGCGATCATTTGGGTGCCCAGCAACACGGCGCAATCCGCCGCATCGAACTTCTCGAGCAGCTTTTTGTGCGCATCCTTGCCGCGCGTGGAATCGGCATCCATGCGAATAATGGCGACATCCTCGGGAAGCATCTGGTGCAGTGCGTCCTCGATCTGCTGCGTGCCCAGACCCATTTTTGCCAGGTAGCGACTGCCACATTTGGGGCAACGGCTCGTGGGCGCGGGATACGGCTGCACGCGCCAGGACGACCCGCAGGTGTGACACTGCAGCGTGTGCGTGCGTTCGTGATACGTGAGCGCGGTGGAGCAGTGGTTGCAGGTGGGAACGCAGCCGCACTCGCGGCACATCAAAAACGGCGCAAAACCGCGACGGTTGTGCAGCAACACGGCCTTCTCGCGGCGCTCGACCACGCGTTCTAGGCCTTCCATCAGCAGTTTTGAGAACATGGAACGGCTGCCATGCGAAAACTCGCGGCGCAGGTCGGCAATGCGGACCGTGGGCAGCACGGCGTGTCCCGGGCGCTCGGGCATCTCGACGCGCGTCCAGGTGGCACCGTTATACGTGCCACGGCGGCAGCGGTCGAGGGCCTCGGCCGAGGGCGTGGCGGAGCCCAACACGAGCGGGCAGCGGTAGCGCCGCGCCATCTCGGCCGCCACTTCGCGCGCATGGTAGCGCGGGCTGGAACCCTGCTTGTAACTGGTCTCGTGCTCCTCGTCGATGATGATGAGGCCCAAGTCGCTGAGCGGGCAAAAGAGCGCCGAGCGGGCGCCGACGACCACACGCGCGGCCCCGCTGGCAACCATATCCCATTGGTCAAGACGCTCGCCAGCAGAAAGACGCGAGTGAAAGACCGCAACCGTCTCGCCAAAACGCGAGCGAAAACGGCCGACGGTCTGGGCCGTCAGCGAGATCTCGGGCACGAGCACACAGGCAGAGCGGCCTGCCGCGAGCACGCGCTCGATAGCGGAAAGGTAGACCTCGGTTTTGCCGGAACCCGTAACACCGTCCACGAGCACCACGTCGCCGTGCGCATCCAGGCGAGCGCGCTCAATCTGCGCGAGCGCCTGCTGCTGACCGTTCGTAAGTGCGACCGGCGCTTTGCCGCTCGCTGAGGACAGCGTAGTCTGCTCGCTGCAACCGCGCCAGGCACGGCGCTCCTCCACCACCACGACGCCGCGTTTTTCGAGCGCCTTGATGGTCGCCGACATGCTGTTATAGAGCAGGTTGAGGTCGCGCGTCGTGACCGGTCCGCATTGGAGCGCCTCGATGAGCTGACGTTGGCGAACCGCTGTCTTGGGCGGCGTGTAGTCGAAACCCTCGGGCGTGAGCATGACCCAGCGGTTTTGGATAGGCTTGACGGCGGGACGTTCAACCGTCCACACGCCGTCATCGCCCTTGACCACGCGCGGGCTTCCACCCGGGGGCAAGAACAAACGCAGGCACTCGGAAAGCGTCGCGACATACTCGCGGCTCATCCAGCGTGCGATACGGGCAGCCTCGACAGTAAAGAGCGGTTTGCTGAGGATAGCCTCGATGGGCTTGATGCGTGCGGGGTCGAGGGCGATGTTGCCTTGTAGGTTGCCCAGCTCAGGCGCAATGTCGACAATATAGCCCGCGGCGGCACGGTTACCAAAGTGGACCAGGACCGTTGATCCGATCTGCGCCTCGTTGGCAAAGGACCGGGGAATGCCATAAGCAAACGGCTCGGACAGCGCACGCGTCGGGATGTCGAGGACCACGCTCGCATAGGCGGTGACGGGTTCGGGTGCAGGCTTAGGCTGAGCCGAGGCAGCGGCAGGCACAGGCTTCACCGGAGCCCGCTCGGGTTCAGGCGAACCAAACAGCGAAAGTTGCTCAGCCATGGCCCCAGCACCTCCTATCCCATACGTCTACAGAAACAAGAGCCCCGCTCTGAGTGAACGGGGCTCGGATACAAACGTTTGCGCAGCGATTACAGCGCCATCGTGCGGGCGCGATCGATGCGCGCCAGGCAGTCGTCGCGGCCGACGAACGCCATGGTCTCGCCCAGCGGAGGGCTCACCATGTTGCCGCAAACGGCGACGCGCACGGCCTGGAACACCACGCGCTTCTTAAGGTCCATCTGCTCGGGCAACGGCTCAAGCGCGGCGTCGATGTTGGCGGCCGTCCACTCGTCCACGCCCTCAAGCGCGGCCTTGGCGGCATCCAGAATGGCACCCATGCCCTCCTTGGCCAGGCCCTTGTTGACGGACTTCTCGTCATACTCGAGCGTCTCGGCCGTAGCGAAGATGGGAGCGGCGACGGTCACGGCATCGGCCGGCATCTTGGTGCGCGGCTTAACGATGGCGGCAAGCGCGTCGATCCAATCCTCGCCGTACTCGACGTTGCCCTCGATGAGACCCGCCTCGTGCAGCTCGGGGACCATGATCTCGTCGGCAAACTGAGCGTCGGACATGCCGTTGATGTACTCGGCATTGACCCAGTCGAGCTTCTTGGGGTCGAAAGTCGCCGGGTTCTTGGAGATGCGGTCGAGCGAGAACTTGCTGGCCAGGACATCGCGCGGGATAATCGTGGTCTCGCCGTCGAGCGACCAGCCGAGCAGCGCCAGGTAGTTGACAAAGGCGTCGGACAGGTAGCCGGCGTCGCGATACTCCTCCACCGAGGTGGCGCCGTGGCGCTTGGAGAGCTTCTTGCCGTCGGCGCCCAGAATCATGGAGATGTGGGCGAACGTGGGCACGGGCGCGCCGAGGGCCTC
>JAXKHW010000107.1:0-3096 GCA_036549635.1 Collinsella sp.
GTCAGGACCTCGATCTCGCCGGTTGCGAGTTTGGCGTTGGTAGTCTCCTCGCCACGGGCGCGCACGACGCCGTGGATCTTGATGGGCCACTCGGGACGCATGGTCTCGGCGATCTTGAAGGCGTCGCCGTCGGAGTGCTCGGGATCGAACGTGAGCTGCGTAATACCCTCGCGATCGCGAAGGTCGCAGAAAATAAGGCCACCGTGATCGCGGCGGCGGCTTACCCAACCAGTAAGGGTAACCTCCTCGCCCACGTTCTCACGGCGAAGTTCGCCGCAGGTGTGCGTGTGCATGGAGTGCTCGTCAATGGGACGAGTGCTGGTGTCTGCCACAGATATCTCCTTTTTTGATCTGCGCCGCCCCGTGTCGTACGGGCGGCTGGCGTACAGATTGCCGGAGCGTGTAGACAGCGCGATCCGGCACGGCGTACTAGTCTAACGCGAAACGTATCTCTCTGCCGCAAAAATGTGCAGACGCACGGCGAGTCTTAACACAGTTGCAACCACAAAACCCAAAGCCCTACGAAGGGCAACGCGCATCCTCCCCGCTCAACGATGCATGCGGGCATGGAACGCATATGGCATCGCAAACGGTGCCCACCCCAAACGCTCCATTGCGCTACAGTGGTCCAAACCGATTGCAAGGAGCCCCCATGACCGCATCGTTCAAATCTCCCCGCGCTGCCAACGAACAAGAGCACCGCGCCGCCGATATGCGCCTCATCGTGATGGATATCGACTCGACGCTCATCAATGAAGAAGTCATTGACCTGCTGGGCGAGGAAGCGGGCGTCGGCGAGCAGGTTGCGGCGATCACCGAGCGCGCGATGCGCGGCGAAATCGATTTCAAGCAAGCGCTCGAAGAGCGCGTGGGGCTTCTTACAGGCCTCGGACAAGAGGTGTTCGATCGCACCTTTGAGCGCGTGACCTTCACGCCGGGCGCGCTCGAGCTGGTGTGCGCGGCGCATGAGCGCGGATGGAAGGTCGGCGTGGTAAGTGGCGGCTTCCACGAGGTCGCCGACCGTATCGTCGAGACGGCAGGTATCGACTACTGTCTGGCAAATCGCCTGGAGGTACAAGGCGGCAAGCTCACGGGCAAACTTGCGGCAGAAATCGTCACGCGCGAGCGCAAGCTCGACGCCCTTCGCTCATGGGCGCAGGAGCTCGGCCTTCCCCTGTCCCAAACGGTCGCCATGGGCGACGGCGCCAACGATATCCCTATGATTCAAGCCGCAGGCACCGGCATTGCGTTTTGTGCCAAACCCAAGACCCGCGAGGCGGCCCCATTTGCCATTGATGAGCGCAACCTGATGCTCGCCATGGATATCATCCTGCGCGACTAATCGATCTGTCTAACAATAGAATCAATTCCTCTATGTCTAGTTTCCGAACAATTTTGTTCTAATGTTCGGAAACTACCTTTCTCGTGCTAGACTTTGCACCGTCGAAGGGAACATATATGGATAAGCGAGATCTTGAGCAGTTGCTGCGCGACGTTGCCGACGGAGCAGTCGCCCCGGCAGTCGCCCTCACGCGCATTCAGACGGCGCCAACCGCCGATCTGGGTTTTGCGCAGCTCGATCTTTCGCGCGGGGTGCGCCAGGGAGCCGGCGAGGTTGTCTACGGTGCCGGTAAAACCGCCGAGCAGATTGCCGCCATTATCGAAGCGCTGCGCGATGCCGGCCAGGAGCGCATCCTGGTCACGCGTCTGGACAGCGAAAAAGCAGCCCGCACCTCGGAACTCCTCGGCAACGCCATCGAACTGGGATATGTCCCGGACGCGCAGCTCGCCCTCGTGGGCGGCAAACCCTCCCCTACCGGCAACGGACGCATCGTCGTCGCCTGCGCCGGCACGAGCGACCTGCCCGTCGCCGAGGAAGCCGCGTTGACGGCCGAGTTCTATGGCAACGAGGTCGACCGCCTCTACGACGTAGGTGTCGCCGGCCTGCACCGCCTGCTCGCGCATGCCGAGGAACTCGCCCAAGCACAGGTGGTCATCGCCATCGCCGGCATGGAGGGCGCCCTGGCGAGCGTTATCGGCGGCCTGGTGAGCTGTCCGGTCATCGCCGTCCCCACCAGCGTGGGCTACGGCGCGAGCTTTGGTGGCGTGGCAGCACTGCTCGCCATGCTCAACTCCTGCGCCAGCGGCGTATCGGTCGTCAATATCGACAACGGCTTTGGCGCCGGCTATCAGGCAAGTCTTATCAATCATCTGAGCGTCGGCACGCCCTGCGCCCGTTAAGGAGCATTTCATGTCCAATCATCAGCACGCGCTTATCGTCGACGGCACCTCGGGCATCAGCGGCGATATGACCGTCGCGGCCCTGCTCGACCTGGGCGCCAGCGAGGAACACCTGCGCGAACAGCTCGCCACGCTGCCGGTCGACGGCTTTACGATCGCCGTCACGCGCGTAAACAAGCATGGCATCGACGTCTGCGATTTCGATGTTCAGCTTGCAGAGGATCTCGAGAACCACGACCACGATATGGCATGGCTCTATGGCAACGAAGCAGACGCCGAGCACACGCACGACCATGCTCATCACCATCATCACGACCATGGCGAGCATGAGCACTGCCATGAGCGCGCTCATGACCATGACCACGATGGTCACCATCACGCCCACCACCATCACCACCGCTCTTTGGCCGATGTCACAACGATCATCGACGGCTCGCAGATGAGCAACGGCGCCAAACGTCGCGCCCTCGCCATCTTTACCGCGCTCGCCGCTGCCGAGGCCAAGGCACACGGCAAAACGCCCGATACCGTCATGTTCCACGAGGTGGGTGCCGTCGACTCCATCGTCGACGTCTGCTCGGTCGCCATCTGCCTCGACGACCTGGGTATTGAGGATATTGTTGTCGAGTCGCTCTCTGAGGGCCACGGCACCATCCGCTGTGCCCACGGCCTTATGCCCATCCCGGTGCCCGCTGTCGTCAATCTGTGCCAGGCGGGCAATATCGCCCTCACGCCCGCGCCGGTCGCAGGAGAGCTCGTAACGCCCACGGGCGCCGCCATCGTCGCCGCGCTGCGCACGTCCGAGCAACTGCCTTCACGCTACCGCATCGAAGCCGTCGGCTACGGCGCCGGCAA
>JAXKHW010000108.1:0-15331 GCA_036549635.1 Collinsella sp.
ACGTTATCGGCAGTGAAGTCCTCATCGACGCGAGCGCGCCACCCGTCAGTTCCAAAATGAATTATCGCGCACACGCGCAGACACCTCACAGGGTTTGGATCATGGTACGCATGGGGTATACCCGCAACATGTACTCGGCAACCTGCCGGCACCAGCATTCACCATTTGGGCAAATGCTGCCGAGGACATGCAAGCAATAAAAAAACCGCCCCGTATGGAGCGGTTTGCCCTTTATATATCGAGCGCCTCGGCCATCGCGGCCGTAGTGATTGCCGTGGTTCCACAGCAACTGCCCACCATTGCGGCACCGGCATGTCTCCATTCGATGCATGCGCGCGCGAAAGCTTCGGGGTTCTCGTGCCATACGGGGCCATCCTGAGTCTGGACCGGATCGCCTACGTTGGGACGCACCGTGACGGGAGTAGTCGCCGATGCAACCATCCTGGGCACCGCCGCGTTCGCGGCCGCAAGCGAACAGCAATTAACACCAACCGAATTTGCGCCGTGTTTTTCGGCGTACAAAACGGCTGCCTCGATGTTGAGGCCATCGCCCAACAGGTCGCCTTTATCGTCAACGACAAAACTCACCAGAACAGGCATGCCATCGGCGGCATCTCGGGCGCCGGCAAGCATGGGCTGCAAATTACGGATAGACGTCACCGTCTCGATCAGCAGACCGTCAACGCCGGCGTTGAGCAAGGCGTGCGCCTGTTCGCGCGCAATGCCTCGGATTTCACGATACTCGGCAGAGTCCTCGGCAAACCACTCAATACCGATCGGGCCCATCGAGCCTAGCAGCAGCTGAGGGTGCGCCTGGCGGGCATCGTCGACGGCCCCGCGATTGACCTCCGCCACGGACGGCGCAATCTGGTCGTGCTTGAGGGCATAGCTCGATGCCTGAAAGGTGTTGGTAATGAGCACCTGCGCGCCAGCGGCGACATACAAGCGATGGATACGAGAAACGGTCTGCGGCTCGGCAAGGTTCCAAAACGCCGGTGGAATGTCGGCGGCATCGTACTCACTCAACAGAACACTGCCCATGGGGCCCTGCGCCAACAAGGTCTCGCTCGACAAGCGGCGCGTAAGTTCCTCGGCACCAAAGCGGTTGTAATAACTCGTATCCATATATATCCCGCTATTCCTCGACGCTGATTCCCTGCTTTTCGAGATAGGCGAGCCAGCGGCTCATCGTGTCCTCGGATAGCGCATGCTCCATCATGCAGGCCTCGGAATCGGCTCGCTCAAATTCGACACCGAGCTCCTGAACCAAAAACGTGCGGATGAGGCGATGACGGTACCAGATAGCCGTGCCAACCTCGCGGCCGCGATCGGTCAGGATCACCTTGCCGTAGTGCGATTGCTCGACAAGCTCGGATGCCTTGAGCGCCGAAACCGCTTTATTGACCGATGCCTTGGAGACGCCAAGGCGCTGCGCGATGTCGACCGATCGCACGCCGTTGGTTTCCCCCTCTTCGCTTTCAATGCGAACCATGCACTCCAAGTAGTCTTCGTTCGCCACCGTCAGATGTAGTTCGCGCGAGCTATTTGTCGTATCCATGATCTTCCGTCCCTTCTGCATTCAATGGCTGATTCTACCCCATCCAAGCGTCGCGGTATGCCGTGGCATACCGTGCTAGAGTTCTTGTTGCACACGACGACCAAGATTGGAGCGGTCTTTATGGAAAACACCACCACGAACCCCGATGTCCTCGAGCGCTTTTTGCGCTACGTCCAGATCAACACGCAGTCCGAGGATGCAAACTGCGACCAGGTACCCTCGAGCGCCGTTCAGTTTGACCTTGCCAACGTGCTGGCTGAAGAGCTGCGCGAGCTTGGTGCGGAAGATGCCTACGTGACCGAGCACGCCTATGTCTGCGCGCATATCCCCGCAAGTGCGGGCGCTGAGGACAAGCCCGCCCTGGGCCTGATCGCCCATCTCGACACCACCGAAGTTGCACCGGGCGCCGGCGTGAAGCCGCATATCGTACACTACGAAGGCGGCGACCTGGTCTGCGGCACGGCTGACGGTAAGCCCGTTGCCATGAGTACCGCCAAGCTTCCCGCCCTGAATGACCTCGCGGGTGAGGACCTGGTCTGCAGCGATGGCACCACGCTGCTGGGCGCGGACGACAAGGCAGGCGTCGCCGAGATCATGTCGCTTGTCGCGCGTATCGCTCAGGACCCTTCTCTGCCCCATCCCACACTCGGCATTTGCTTCTGCCCTGACGAGGAGATCGGCCACGGAGCCGAGCTGTTGGATATCGATGCCTTTGGCTGCAAGTACGCCTACACGGTCGACGGCGGCCCCATCGGCGAGCTGGAGTGGGAGTGCTTTAACGCCGCCGAGGCGACCGTCCGCTTTGAGGGCCAGTCCATCCACCCGGGCGACGCCAAGGGCCGTATGGTCAACGCAGGCAATCTGTTCTGCGACTTCAACGCGTTGCTCCCCTACGCGCAGCGCCCGGAGTATACGGAAGGCTACGAGGGCTTTTATCACCTTGAGGGTGTATCTGCGACCGTCGATCACGCCACAGCGCGCTATATCGTCCGCGACCATGACGCCGCCAAGTTCCAGCAGAAACTCGACCTTATTGATGCCGCCGCCTCGATGCTCAACCAGCGTCTGGGTGAGAAGCACGTGACGGTCGAGATTAAGCAGCAGTATCGAAATATGGCCGAGATCGTTCGTGACTATCCCGAGCTTATTGATGTTGCCAAGGAAGCCTACCTTGCCTGCGGCGTTGAGCCCCAGGTGCTGCCGATTCGTGGCGGCACCGACGGCGCTCAGCTGTCGTTCCGCGGTCTGCCCTGCCCCAACCTTTCCACCGGCGGCTATTGCTACCACGGCGTCAACGAGTTCGTCCCGGTCAACTCGCTCGTCAAGATGACCGACGTCCTGCAGGAGCTCGTCGCCCGCTTTGCATAGGGAACTCGAACAATCTAGGTAAGCAAAACCGCCCCGTCCTCAAAACCGAGAACGGGGCGGTTTTTGGTGCAAGGGGAGTAGTCAGCACCGCAGGTTGAGCCAACGTCAGCGAGCGATGTCCAAGGCGAACAAGTTGGCATGAAAAAGGCAGGGCATTGACCTTCTGGTCATGCCCTGCCTTTTGAATGACAAATTGTCGCCTTGGGCGGCGCGCAGCGTCGAGCCGTTACGGCGTTTGGTAAAACGCCGTAACTTAGTAGTTGGCTTCGTAGCCGTTGCCGTCGCCGGTGGGCTCTTCGTAGTAGTCCGAATCGCTCGAATCGCTTGAGTCATCGGAATCGTCAGAGCTGACCGATGAGGTTGCGGTACCGTTTGCGTAGTCGTCAGACGTGTTGTTGTTCAGGTCGCCGATCGTAGAGCTGGAACCGTCGGAAAGACCCATGGTGTTGGGACCCTTGGGATCCTTGCCGGCATCGACGCGCTCCATCATTTCCTTGAGCTCGTCCTCGTAGACAAAGACGTAGCTCACACCGTCGATCATGGTGCTGTCGTCGGCGTACGAGGGCAGGTTGGCCGAGTAGATACCGTCGACATCCATACCGCGCATGGCGTTGACCGTAGCCACGATATCCTGAACGCTCATATCGGTTACGAGCATATCGGACAGCGAATTAACCAGGCCAAAGATCTTCGTGGCATCGAAGTTATTGAGAATCTGGTTGGCAAGGGCGCCAAGCACCTGGCGCTGGTGGCGCATGCGCGTGTAATCGCCGTCGGCATAGGTGTAGCGGCAGCGGGCATAGGTAAGGGCGGTGGCACCGTCCATATGCTGCTGGCCAGCGGTAATCTTAATATCCAGGTGCTCGGGGTCGTCAACATCATCGGTTGCGTTAATGTCGATACCGCCAACCGAATCAATCAGCGCCTGCATACCGTCGAAGCTGACCTCGGCATAGTGGGAAATCTGAACACCGCACAGCTCGTTGACCGCCTCGACCATGGCCTCGGCGCCGCCAACGGTATGGCAGGCGTTGATCTTCATGGTCTCGCCCTTGTACTCGACCTTGGTGTCGCGCGGAACGGAAATGAGCGTCGCCTGCTTTTGCGTGGGGTCGATGCGTGCCAGGATAATCGAGTCGGCACGATACGTATCCTCGCCCGGACGGCCGTCGGTGCCAAGAAGCAGCACGTAGAACGGATCCTTTGCCTCATCGGTGTCAACCAGAACCCGACGCAGATTGTCAGTAATGACATTAGAATCGCCGAGCTTGCCCATGATGGTGGCAAACCACAGGCCGGCAGCGGTAGTGGCACTCAGCAGCACGCCAAGCACGACAATGAGCGCGACGTGACGAATCGTGTGGCTACGACGACGTTGGCGAGCGCGCTCGGAATAGCGAGCCACGTTATCGCGACTGTAGATCTTGGCCTGCGCACCAGTTGAGGGTCTTCGGGTGGTGGTATCCGCGAGGGGCTTTTTATTAAACATAGGCAACCTGTATTAGTAGATGACGGGATCGGGGACGGTAGCATGCTCGACATGCGCGCCGAGCGCCTGCAGCTTTTCGACAAACTGCTCGTAGCCGCGCTTGATGTGATGAATGGCCGAAACCTCGGTCGTCCCGTCGGCGATCAAGCCCGCTACGACGAGGGCCGCTCCGCCACGCAGATCGGGCGAGGTAACCTGTGCACCCGAGAAGCCCTTGACGCCATGAATCATGGCGTGATGGCTCTCGATACGAATGTCGGCACCCATGCGCACCAGCTCAGAGGCGAACATAAAGCGATTCTCGAAGATGTTTTCGGTAATAACGGAACTGCCATCGGCAAGGGCGGAGAGTACCATAATCTGCGCCTGCATGTCGGTCGGGAAACCGGGGAACGGAAGCGTCTGGATATCGACCGGCTTGATACGCTCGGCACGGTTCACATGGACGCCGTCGTCGGTACGCTCGCAATCGATGCCCATAAGCTCCATCTTCTTGAGAACCATGCCCAAGTGAATGGGGCAAAAACCCGTGACGTCAACACCGCGATCGTCGGCCATCAGCGCACCGGCGACGATAAAGGTACCGGCCTCGATGCGGTCGCCCACTACGCGATGGGTAACAGGATGCAGCTCTTCCACGCCCTCGATGGTCACGACGGGCGTACCGGCGCCAACAATCTTGGCGCCCATCTCGTTGAGCATGTTAGCGAGATCGACGATCTCGGGCTCGCGGGCGGCATTGTCGATAACCGTGGTACCCTGTGCGCGCACAGAGGCCATGATGAGGTTCTCGGTCGCACCGACGCTGGCGAACTCGAGCGTGACGGTGGTACCGCGCAGACCTTGGGGCGCATTAGCGTTGATGTAACCGTGGGCGGTATCGAACTCAACGCCCAGGGCCTCAAGACCAAGAATGTGCATATCGATCTTGCGAGCACCCAGGTTGCAGCCGCCCGGCATGGCAATTTTGGCGCGATGGAAGCGACCCAGCAGGGGTCCCATCACGGCTGTGGAAGCACGCATCTTGGCAACGAGCTCGTAGGGGGCCTCCCAAGAATCGACCTGAGAGGTATCAATCTCGAGCGTGTGCTCGTCGAGAACATCGATCGTAGCGCCCATGCCCTTGAGCACCTTGCCCATCACGTGGACATCGGAAATATCGGGCACGTTCTGCAGCGTCGTCTTGCCCGGCGCCAGAAGCGTTGCCGCCATGAGTTTGAGTGCGGAGTTCTTGGCGCCCGAAACGGGCACGGAGCCTCCGATGGCGTGGCCACCCTCAACGCGGATAATATCCAAGGTCTACCCTTTCAAAAAGCATGCCCGGGATGGCTGGGCCATCCCGGGCATGATGTGTTCGCAAATGGTCGAACGCTAAATCGTTTGACTATTGGGCAAGCTTGAGCTTACACCATGCGATTTCATTATAGAGGTAGGCGCGGCGTGCATCATCCTCCGACAAATTACCCAGCTTCTCTTCAAAACCTTGAATATCAGCTTTAAGCTTGTCGGCATCGACGGTCGCCAAATCGCAAGCGCGCTCGGCGAGAACGGTCACGACATCGTCCGCAACCTGGGCATAGCCGCCGGCCACGGCAAACGTGTGGTCGACAGTGCCCATGGCCTTATCGGAAACGCGAACGTAACCGCAGTCGATCGTGCAGATCTCGCTGGAGTGAGCAGGCAGAACGCCAAACTCGCCATCCGTGGACGGAATCGACACAAACGCAGCGTCGCCCTCATAGGCGCAGCTCACGGGGCACACGATGCGGATACGCATAACCTACTTCTCCCCCATCTTGCGGGCGCGCTCGCGCACGTCCTCAATCGTGGAAGCATAGCGGAAAGCCTGCTCGGGCAGGTCATCGGCTTTGCCGTCGACAATCTCAGCGAAAGAACGGACGGTATCCTCGACGCGGACGTAGACACCGGGGTTGCCGGTGAACTTCTCGGCGACGTGGAAGGACTGCGAGAGGAACTGCTGAATCTTACGGGCACGATTGACCGTAAGGCGCTGCTCCTCGGACAGCTCGTCCATACCCAGAATGGCGATGATGTCCTGAAGGTCGGAGTACTCCTGCAGGAGCTCCTGGACCTTGACGGCGACACGGTAGTGCTCCTCGCCGACGATCGAGGGATCGAGAGCGTCGGAGGAAGACGCGAGCGGGTCGATAGCCGGGAACAGGCCGAGCGACGAAATGCTACGCGAAAGAACCGTGGTGGCGTCGAGGTGCGTAAACGTCGTGGCAGGCGCCGGGTCGGTCAGGTCGTCTGCGGGGACGTAGACAGCCTGGACGGAGGTAATGGAGCCCGTCTTGGTCGAGGTAATGCGCTCCTGGAGGTCGCCCATCTCGGTTGCCAGCGTGGGCTGGTAACCAACGGCGGACGGCATACGGCCCAGCAGTGCGGAAACCTCGGAACCTGCCTGGGAGAAGCGGAAGATGTTGTCGATGAACAGCAGAACGTCCTGGCCACGATCACGGAAATACTCAGCGGTGGTAAGGCCGGCCAGACCGATGCGCAGACGCGCTCCGGGCGGCTCGTTCATCTGACCATAGACCAAGCAAGTCTTGTCGATAACGCCAGACTCGCTCATCTCGAGGAACAGGTCGGTGCCCTCGCGGGTACGCTCGCCGACGCCGGTGAACACCGAGGTGCCGCCGTGCTCCTGGGCGAGGTTGTTGATGAGCTCCTGAATCAGAACGGTCTTGCCGACGCCGGCGCCACCGAACAGACCTGTCTTGCCGCCGCGGATGTAGGGCTCGAGCAGGTCGACGGCCTTGATGCCGGTCTCGAAGATCTCGGTCTTGGTGGTGAGCTCGTCGAAACGGGGCGCTGCATGGTGGATGGGGTAGAACTCCTCCACCTCGGGCATGGGCTTGCCGTCGACGGGCTTGCCCATGACGTTCCAAATGCGGCCGAGCGTCTTGGGGCCAACGGGCATCTTCATGGGCTCACCGGTATCGGTGGCGATGAGGCCGCGCTGCAGGCCGTCGGTCGAGGACATGGCGACCGTGCGGACGACGCCGCCCGGAAGCTGGCTCTCGACCTCGAGGATCGTGCTCAGATGACCGATCGGGGTCTCGGCCTCGACCGTGAGCGCGTTGTAGATCGGGGGCACCGCGCCGTCAAACTTGACGTCGACGACAGGGCCGATGATTCGCACGATGCGACCATCACCGGCAGTCGTCTTCTTGGTGGCTTCCTCGACCGCAAGCTTTACGGTGTTATTAGCCATTTACTGTTCCTCCAATGCTGAGGCTCCGCCGACGATCTCGTTAATCTCGGTCGTGATCGAAGCCTGGCGCACGCGACTATACGTGCGGGTAAGGGTCGAGATGATCGCGGTGGCGTTTTCCGTCGCGGAGTGCATGGCCTTGCGGCGTGCACCCTGCTCGGCAGCCGCCGAATCGATCAGGGCCTGGTAGATGACCGTCAGGATATAAGACGGCACAAGCTTGCCGAGAACATGCTCGGGAGAGGGCACGAACTCGAACGTGGACGAGATGCGCTTAGGGGCGTCGGTCTCGTTCTTACGCGGACCGTGGGCCATAGCGATCATCTCGGGGTCGAGCGGCAACAGATGCTCGACGCGAAGCTCCTGATCCACGCGATTCTTGGCGTGGTGGTAGACAAGCTCGACACGGTCAAGCTCACCGGCACGATACGCATCGCAGATATGAGAGGAGATCATGCGGGCCTGATTGAAATCGGGCTCAGAGGAGTTGCCCTCAAAGTGCATGACGACGTTTTCGCGGTCACGGAAATACGTGGCCGGTTTGCGCCCACACGCGATGATCTCGCACTCGATGCCGTCGTTCGCCCAAGAAGCGGCGAGCTTTTCGGCCGTGCGCTCCACCGTCGTATTGAAACCGCCGGCAAGGCCGCGGTCCGAGGCAATAACGACAATCAGGCCATGCTTGACGTTCTCATGCTTCTGCAGCATGGGATCGGTGCCCGAACAGGAAGCGTCGCCGGCGACCGTCAACATGACGTCGGTCAGCGCCTCCTTATAGGGCTCGGCCTGCTTGGAGCGATCAAGGGCACGACGGATCTTGGCCGTAGAGACCATCTCCATCGTGCGCGTGATCTGCTTGGTCGTGGTAACCGAGGAGATTCGCTTCTTAATGTCGCGAAGGTTGGCCATGGGGCTTAGTTCTCCTCTGATCCAGAAACATCCGAATGGTGCTTGGCCATGAACTGCTGCTTGAAGTCGCCGATGACGCGCAAGAGCTCAGCCTTGGTGTCATCATCGATCTTCTTGGCGCGAACCTTGTCGAGCAGCGAGCCAAAGCCATTGTCCATGTACTCGATGAGCTCGGCACGGAAAGGCAGCACGTCGGCGATCCCCAGGTCATCCAGGAAGCCCTCGTTGCCAGCGAACAGCGTAACGATCTGCTCGCCAACCTCAAACGGCTTGTAGCGCGGCTGCTTCAGGAGCTCGGTCATGCGGGCACCATGGGTCAGCTGCTTCTGAGTAGCCTCGTCGAGGTCGGAGCCGAACTGCGTAAAGCCGGCGAGCTCCTGGTACGAAGCGAGGTCCAGACGGAGGTTGCCGGCGACCTGCTTCATAGCCTTGGTCTGCGCGTCGCCACCGACGCGGGACACGGAAATGCCCACGTCGACTGCCGGGCGCTGGCCCTGGAAGAAGAGCTCGGACTGCAGGTAGATCTGACCATCAGTAATGGAAATGACGTTGGTCGGAATGTAGGCCGAGACGTCGCCGTCCTGGGTCTCGATGATCGGCAGAGCCGTCATGGAGCCATAACCGTTCTTCTTGGACATCTTGACGGCACGCTCGAGCAGACGAGAGTGCAGGTAGAAGATGTCGCCAGGATAGGCCTCGCGTCCGGGCGGACGATGCAGCGTCAGCGACATCTGACGGTAGGCCACAGCCTGCTTGGACAGGTCGTCGTAGATGACGAGCACGTGGCCGCCGGGGTTGGTCTCGCTGGCGGGCTTGCCGTCCTCGCCGTTGTACATGAAGAACTCGCCGATAGCGGCACCGGCCATAGGCGCGATGTACTGCATAGGGGCGGAATCGGCAGCGGTGGCCGAAACGATGATGGTGTAGTCGAGCGCACCGTGCTGAGCGAGGGTCTCGCGGATGTTGGCAACCGTGGAGGCCTTCTGGCCGATGGCTACATAGATGCAGACCATGCCCTTGCCGCGCTGATTGAGGATAGCGTCGATGGCGATGGCGGTCTTACCGGTCTTACGGTCGCCGATGATGAGCTCACGCTGACCGCGACCAATAGGCACCATGGAGTCGATGGCCAACAGGCCGGTCTGAACCGGCTCGCACACCGGGGTACGGTCGATGACGCCGGGGGCCTTGAACTCGATGGGGCGACGATGCGTGGCGACGATGTCGCCAAGGCCGTCGATAGGTTGGCCGAGCGGATTGACGACGCGGCCGAGCATGGCGCGGCTCACAGGGATATCCATAATGCGGCCAGTGGTGCGGCACTCGTCGCCTTCCTTGATGGAGTCGACGGCACCAAACAGAACGGCGCCGACCTCGTCACGGTCAAGGTTCTGGGCAAGGCCGAAGACGGTCTCACCGGTATCGGAGCTCTTGAACTCCAGAAGCTCGCCTGCCATGGCGCTCTTGAGGCCGGAGACGCGCGCGATGCCGTCGCCTACCTCGTCGACCGTTGAAACCTCATGCGTATCGACCGTCGCGGAGAGGCTCGTGAGCTGCTCCTGCAGTTTCTTGGCGATATCCTGGGCATTGAGGGTTTCGGACATTAGGCTTCACCTCCGTACGAATTAGCAGAGTTTGCGAGGGTCTCCTGCGCGATGCGCAGCTGCGTCTTGACGGAAATGTCACGACGCTCGCCGCGGGCCTCGAGCACCAGGCCGCCCACGATAGACGGGTCGACCTGCTCGATAAGGAATACTTTGCGGCCGAAGTCCTGCTCGCATTTCTTAGTGATGGTTTGACGCAGCTCGTCGTCGAGCGGGATCGCCGTGGTGACGGTCACGCCCACTACATCCTCGTCTTCCTCGGCAACATACTTAAAGGCAGCTGCCACCTTGGGAAGAAGGTCGAGCTGGTCGCGCTTGGACATGGTGTCGAGCACGGCGATGATCTCGGGGCTGGCAGAAGCCAAGCGCTCGATCCTCTCGAGGTCCTCGAACACATGGTTCTCGGCCTTGGCGGCTTCCAAAAGGGAACGCGCGTAGGTCTCGAGCACCTTGTCCTGATAGCGGCTAGTCGGCATTCAGGCTACCTGCTTCCTGGATGTAGCGCTCGATGAGCTTCTTCTGCTCGGCATCGTCCTCGAGTGCCTCGCCCACGATCTTGGTGGCGACGGCAACGGACAGGTCGGCGATGGAGCTCGCGGCACCGGCGTAGATGGACTTGCGCTCGTCCTCGACGGTCGTATGGGCCTTGGCGATGATCTCCTCGGCCTCCTTGTGAGCAGCCTCGATGATACGGGCACGCTCGGACTCGGCGTCCTTACGGGCCTCGAGAACGATGTCGGCAGCCTGACGACGGGCGTCGGTGACGATCGAGTCGGACTCAGCGCGCTTGGCGATAGCCTCCTGCTTGGTCTTCTCGGCCTCGTCGAGGCTCTCCTCGATCTTCTTGCCGCGCTCCTCCATGGTTTTCATGATGCCCGGCAGGGCGACCTTGGCCAGCACGATCCAGATAATCAGGAAGGCGATAAGCGCCGGGATGAACTCCGCCATCTTAGGGATGAGGATGTCCGCACCGGCGGCGCCGTCCTCGGCGAACGCGGAAACCGGCATGAGCAGCGCGGCCGCGGACGCGGAGAGTGCGATCGCGCTCTTCTGGGATGAAAGATTCATACTTGACGCTCCGTGCTATTTAACGATCAGCGCGACAACGAAGCCGATCAGAGCCAGAGCCTCGCCGAAAGCGGAGCCCATGATGAAGACGGTGAACACGCGGCCCTGGACCTCAGGCTGACGGGCCATAGCACCCGTAGCACCCAGAGCAGACAGGCCGATAGCAAGACCAGCGCCGATAACACCGAGACCGTAACCGATAACTCCCACGATTCCTCCTTTGTCGTGCGTGTCTTATTTCACGCAGGATAACCTTTTTATAACTGCCGGGCTCCATGGGTACGGGCACCGGCGGTTTAACGAATTGCCTTACCTTTAAGGCGCGAACGGAAGACTACTCCTCCTCCGCGACCTCCTCTGCCTCGGAGACATACACGGCGGTAAGGACCGTGAAGACGTAAGCCTGGATGGCGCCGACCACAAGCTCGATCGCATAGATCAGGATGAGGATGGCAAGCCAGGCCAGCGAAGGCAGGGCGCCGACGGCGTGGGCCGCGGAAACCTGCTGAAGCAGCGGCTGCATGAACATGCTCGCCATGATGGCGAACGAGCCCATGACCACGTGTCCTGCGAACATGTTGCAGAACAGACGGACGGCAAGCGTGATGAGGCGCAGGAAGGTCGAGAAAAGCTCGACGACCCACACGAGCACGTTCATCGGGAAGCTCACGCCCTGCGGGGCGAGGCTCTTGATGTAGCCGATCACGCCGTGAGCCTTGCATCCGTAGTAGATGAAGTACACGAAGGCGAAAATGGCGAGTGCGGCGGTGGAGCCGATTGCGCCGGTGCCGGGCTTCATTCCCGGGATCAGGCCGATCATGTTATTGATCAGGATGAACAGGAAAAGCGAGCACAGGAACGGGAAGTGCTTCTTCCAGTTCTCACCCACGACACCCTTGCCGATATCGTTCTCGACGTACTCGATGATGTACTCGAAACCGTTGACGAAGAAGCCCTTGGGAACCAGGGTCTGCTTCTTCTTGAACACGGCCAGGACGATCAGGAGCACGATCGTGGAGACGATCAGCCAAAACGAGTACTGCGTGATGCCGCAGCTCAGATCGCCCACGACAGGGGTGGAGCTGAACTCGCTGACCAGATGATTAATCTCATCAGGCAGCTTTTCAAAAATTTCCACGACTTACCTTTCGACCTCATGAGGATCTCGCAGCGCCTTGGCGACGCGAACCGCGCAGGCGGCCATAAAGGCCACGAAGCCGATCGCCTCGCCCAGGAGGAACATGCGAAATGCCTCTCCGAACAACACAAACACAACCAAGGTAAAGACAAGCAACGCGATTGCCGAGACCGCGAGACTCACCATACCCTTGAGCATGTCCGCATTCTGCTTATCGTCAAGAACCGGCTTGAGCGTAAAGACAAAGGGAAGGAAGGCAATCGCGCCCGCGATGGCACCTGCAACGATAGCGAGCAGATCGGCTATCTGAAACACTGGCGTCCTCACTTTCCTTTTTTATCGCCTCACAGGACAGTTCCCGCCAAACATTGGTGACTATTGTACGAGCCAATCGCTAAAGTACAACCGAAAAAGCATCGGTTAATACGCACCTGTTCGTTTTCTTAAGACCTTCTTTATGCCGCAGGTACGGTAATACGTTTTTCTCGAACCCTGCGGGGCAAAACGTCCGTTAACAGGAGTGCGCGCGGTCGTCTTTTGTTCGACCGCGCGCACCATTTCTTCGTATTTTCGACGTTAGCCGGTATGGCCCAGAGATTACAGCGTGCCGTAGATGCGGTCGCCGGCGTCGCCCAAGCCGGGAACGATGTAGGCAGCCTCGTTGAGATGGTCGTCGATGGCGCAGGTATAGATATGCACATCGGGATCCTTCTCAGTCAGCGACTTGAGGCCCTCGGGGGCCGCGACGATGCACAGCATGCGGATGTCCTTGACACCGCGCCCGCGCAGGTAGCTGATGGCCATCTCGGCCGAACCGCCCGTGGCGAGCATGGGGTCGACGACCAGGCAGATGCGCTGGTCGATATCCTTGGGCATCTTGCAGTAATACTCGTGCGGCTCGTGGGTGACCTCGTCGCGCTCCATGCCGATGTGGCCCACGCGAGCGGAGGGCACCAGGTCGAGGATACCGTCGACCATGCCAAGGCCCGCACGCAGGATGGGCACGATGGCGAGTTTCTTGCCGGCAAGCTGTTTGAACGTGGCGGTAGTGATGGGGGTCTCGACCTCGACGTCTTCCATAGGCAGGTCGCGCATGGCCTCGTAGCCGTCAAAAAGCGCGAGTTCGCGCACGAGCTGACGGAACTGGTTGGTGCCGGTGTTTTTGTCGCGCAGGATCGACAGCTTGTGCTGGACGAGCGGATGATCGACAAGCGTCACACGGGACGCATCGTAGGTGACGGTCATGGGTTGATTGCCCCTTTCGTTGCAGCCGCAAAACGGCCTTGCTGACAAGGCGCGCAGCAATGTTGCCGCCGCACGCCATGCATAAGTTTAGCGGTTTGTTGTATCGAGCAGCCCATCGCAGCCCTACTGTGCGGTACTGAGCGAGCGCTTGACTGCATCACGCCAGCCCGCAAGGTTTTGCTCGCGACGCTCGGCGGACATATGGGGAAGGAAGGTCCTAACGATCTGGGCATTTTGCTCCAGCTCTTCAAGGTCTTCCCAATAGCCGACGGCAAGACCCGCCAAGTACGCGGCACCGATTGCCGTGGTCTCCACCGTCTCGCATTGCAGCACGGGGATATCCAGCAGGTCGGCCTGGAATTGCATGATGAACTCGTTGCGCGAGGCACCGCCATCGACAGACAGGCGCTCAATCGAAAGCCCCACGTCCTGCTCCATGGCGCGCAGCACGTCGTAGCTCTGATATGCCATGGATTCGCAGGCGGCACGTACGATGGTCGCACGGCTCGAGGCGCCGGTCAGACCGCACACGATACCGCGGGCATGCGGGTCCCACCAGGGAGCACCCAAACCTGCAAAGGCGGGAACGAAGTAGCAGCCCTCGTTGTCGCTAATCGAAGCGGCGAGTTGTGCCGACTCGCTCACGCTCGAGATGATGCCCATGTTGTTGCGAAGCCAGTTCATCGTTGAACCGGCGGCAAAAATAGAGCCCTCGAGCGCATAGCTGACTTTGCCGTCCGCAGCGATACCGATGGTGGAGACCAGGCCATTCTTGGATTCGACGATCTCGTCACCGGTGTTCATGAGCATAAAGCAGCCCGTGCCATAGGTGTTTTTGGTCTGGCCGGGATAGAAGCAGCAGTGGCCGAACAGCGATGCCTGCTGGTCGCCCGCCACGCCCATGATGGGCGGCATGTTGGTCATGATGTCGCTCGCGACGCGGCCGTAGTCGCCCGAGCTCCAGCGAACCTCGGGCATCATGGAACGTGGAACGTCAAAGAGCGCCAGCAGGTCGTCGTCCCAATCGAGCGTATGGATATTAAAGAGCGCCGTGCGGCTGGCATTGGTGTAGTCGGTGGCAAAGACCTGACTGCCGGTGAGGTTGTAGATGAGCCAGGTGTCGATGGTGCCGAACATGAGGTCGCCCGCTGCCGCGCTCTCACGCGCACCGTCGACGTTGTCGAGGATCCACTGCACCTTGGAAGCCGAGAAATACGGATCGAGCGTGAGTCCCGTGCGGGAGCGCACCAGCTCCTCGCAACCCTGTTCAACCAACGCGTCGATCGCCGGCGCGGTACGGCGGCACTGCCATACGATGGCGTTATAGATCGGCTGACCGCTCACGCGGTCCCAGACCACCGTGGTCTCGCGCTGGTTGGAGATGCCGATGGCGGCAATGCGGTCGGAGTGGATACCGCTCTTAAACTGGACTTCCATCATGACCGCGATCTGGCTGGCAAGGACCGTCATGGGGTCTTGCTCCACCCAGCCGGGACGCGGAAAGCTGGTTTTGACGCTGCGACGTGCCTGCGCGACGATGCATCCGTACTCGTCGACGATGGTCGCAAGTACCGAAGTGGTGCCGCAGTCGAGCGCCATGATGTAGGAACCGCCAAAGTTAAACGAGGCATCTTCCATGCCCAGGCTGCCCAGATTCAACGACATCGCTTACACCTTTCTATTGCATCGGGTCGGACAGGACCCGTTCGATCTCTGA
>JAXKHW010000109.1:0-8420 GCA_036549635.1 Collinsella sp.
ACTTATTGGAGGATTAGCTAGTCCTTGGGTGTCCAGGACCAGAAGAAGTTGATGAGGGCCACGCGCGAGGCGGTACCGGCCTTTTTGTTGATCGAGGAAATGTGGCGATAGAGCGTGGAGCGCGAAAGGAAGAGCGTTGTGGCGATGTCCTGAACGCTCTGGTCCGAAACGACCAAGGCCTCAAGAATATCGCGCTCGCGCTCTGTAAGCCCAAAGGTGGCGACGAAGGCATCAAGGCGTTCATCGGACGTGAGCTCCGCTGCCTCCACGGGCTCGGGGTCGGAGCATGTGGGCGCAAGATCCCCACCAAGATCGTCGGTGGCAAGCGGCAGGCCATCCTGCATCGCGGCATCATCGGCTCGTTGCCCCAACTGCCCCAGCAGCGTAATCGCAATGCCCACAAACATCACGAGCGCCGCACCGACCGCAGCCAGCACATTTTGACTCGAGATAATCGCCACTGCCGGCGCCGTCACGAACATCGAGCACACGTTGTTGACGACGCGACCCATGCACGGCCAAAAATATGACCAGCGCGCATAGAGCGAGACGGCGGCATATTTTGTGGTAAAGAACACCACGAAAAAGCCCGAGCCCAGATAAAAGATGATCGTGGCAGCAAGCTCGTTGCCGCCATTGCCCTCGACGATGAGCACAAAGAACGAAAGCGTGGACAGTATGGCGGCACATGTCATGCCGATATTCATATACGAGCGGCCGTGCAGGTCAAATAGTGCGCCAGCGACCAACGAGCTCACGACAAGCAGCAGGCGCGGCCAATCGCCCAAATCGACGGCTCCGACAGCATGCAGGGTCGTGAGGCCAGCGTTGAGAGCGGCGAATACGCTGGAAAGATACGCCGTCGCCACGGTCAGGCGAACTACGGCGCGACGGAATGCCGCCTTTGCCTCGGGATCGTCATGCCACTTGGCGCCATATTCCAGAGCATCTACCGAAAGCCCGGCAACACTGGGTTCAAAGTTGGGATCGGACTCGTCGCGCAGCTTGGCGCGTCGGGCACCGTGGAGCAACGCCACCTGCGCGATCGCACAGACGACCAGAACAGCCTGCTGAGGAATGCCGACAGGCATCACCATGTGGTTGAGAACCTGCACCAGAACGCCCATGGCGTAAGAAAGTGCGGCGGCGCGCGCCAGGCAGGGCGTTCGCGCAAAGCGCCTCGCAAAATTTGCATGAGCAGTCGATCCGCAGTAGCCCAGCGCGCAGCACGCCGCCAAACCGCCGGCAATTACCACCTCAACCTGAACCGCCATAATCAACAGCAGCAATGCCGCCACCAGCAAAACGCCCGTGACGTCACTCGTTGCGTCGATAGCATGGGGACGGCGATAGTACAGAATGGGACGCACAAAAAAGCCAATCACGCTCGCGCCGATGACAAGGCTCTCATAAATAACGACCTCGTTCGGAGACACGAACTCGGCCATGCGCACATCAAAAAGATACTCGCACGCCAAAAACGTGAAGAAGAACAGCGCCAGGCATATAATCTCCCGAATGCCCCGACGCAAATATGCGGTTGTGTCTCCCATGCCCCTCATGGTTAACCCCCAGCCGCTCAATTGTCTGGAAATCTATTTTAATAAAGAACCAGTCTCAATATCGAAGCCAGACTTGAAATGCTGCAAATTTGACCCCAGCCGTTCACGTCACACCGCGGTTTTGAGCCTCATGGACCAGAAGGGGCACGCGCGGCCTCTAGCTCGGCCAAGAGTGTCCCAGCTGCCACTCATTTAAGTACGTCCCCAATGAGTGGCCGAAGAACGTCCCCGGCGACTAGTCAAAAATGGGCCATGTGTCCCAGCTGTGGAGACTCCTTGAGCCGTCTGGGTATCGCGAAGGATCGCGCACTCCCCCATCATCAAAAGTGACACACGCTACCAGTTGATGGGAGGCAGCTATGGGCTTCTTTGACAAGATGTTCGAGAAGAAAGAGTGCGCGATTTGCGGTACCGAGCTGGGACTTTTGGGAAAGACCAAAATCAACGAAGGCTACCTGTGCAAAGAATGCGCCGGCAAGCTCTCCCCCTACTTTCACGGCTATCGCTCCA
The DNA here is from genome assembly GCA_036549635.1 of Collinsella sp. Classification (GTDB taxonomy): domain Bacteria; phylum Actinomycetota; class Coriobacteriia; order Coriobacteriales; family Coriobacteriaceae; genus Collinsella. Next base: position 2,073 of record JAXKHW010000109.1, read on the forward strand.
GCACCGCGGACGATATCCGTGAGCAACTCGCCTACCGCGAGGCCAACGCCGAGCGCCTGTCTTCGTTCAACCCCACGCGCACGCTTTCTGCCGGGCGCACCAATATTATGCTCGATGAGGACGCGGGCCTGTTGATCATCACTTCGCAGAGCCGCTGGCGCGACGCCAATCCCGACATCATCGAGTTCTCGCAGGTACTCGGCTGCGATATGGATATCGACGAGCATCGCACCGAGATCTATCGCGAGACCAAGGACGGCGAGCGCGAGAGCTACAATCCGCCGCGCTATGACCTGGATTACGACTTTAACCTGACCATTCACGTCAACACGCCGTACTTTACCGAGATCAACCTGCGCGTGAACGACTCCACCATCGATCAGCGCGGCTCCATCGAATACCGCGAGGCCAAGCGCCAGGCAACCGAGGTCCGCGACGCGCTGGTGCAGCTGCGCCAGGAGACGCGCGACAGCGTCGTGGCCGCCAAGGCCCCCAAGACCGCGGTGACCTGCCCCTTCTGCGGAGCCACCACCATTCCCGATGCCAGTGGGCGCTGCGAATACTGCGGCGGCGCCATCGGCGCATAGCCTCCGGCAGCGAAAGGACCGATCATGGCCTTCGAGAGCGTTAACTATCAGTGCCCTGCCTGCAGTGGCCCCTTGCATTTTGCCAGCGCCGAGCAAAAGCTCGTCTGCGACTACTGTGACTCGCGCTTTGAAGTCGAAGAAGTCGAGGCCCTCTATCGCGAGCGCCAGGACAAGGCAGATGCCAAAGCCGATGCCGCAGCCGCAACGCCAAAGCCCGTCGCCGACGACGCGGTGCAGGAGCTCGCCCAAAACGCCGGCTACATCTGCTCGTCGTGCGGCGCCGAGCTCGTGTCCGACGGCACCGTCGCTGTCACCACCTGCCCGTACTGCGGCAACTCCGCCGTGGCGCCCGGTCAGCTTTCGGGCGACTTCTCGCCCGACCTGGTGATTCCATTTAAGCTCGGGCGCGATGACGTCACGGCCGCACTCAAGGAACACTACAAGGGCAAGATCTTGCTGCCCAAGAGCTTTGTCACCGGCAGCCACATCGACGAGGTCCAAGGTGTCTACGTGCCGTTTTGGCTCTACGGTGCCCGCGTTGACGGCGAAGTGTACTTTGACGCGACCAACGAGACCGTGACCGAGGAATCCGACCGCACCGTCACGACCACCGACCACTACGATGCCTATCGCAAGGGCAATATCTCGTTTAAGCGCGTGCCCGTCGACGGATCGTCCAAGATGCCCGACGGCCACATGGACGCCATCGAGCCGTTTGACTACGACGCACTGCGTCCGTTCTCGGTCGCATATATGCCCGGCTACATCGCCAACCGTTACGACGAGGACTGCGAGACCTGCAAGGCGCGCGCCGAGCGCCGTATGGAAGAAAGCACGATCTCGGCCCTGCGCGAGACCGTCGTCGACGAATACGACGATGCCACGGTCGAAAGCAAGCAGCTCGACTACACCTGGGAAGACAGCGACTACGCCCTGTTCCCCGTCTGGATGCTCTCCACCTCGTGGAACGGCAAGAGCTACCTGTTTGCCATGAACGGCCAGACCGGCCGCTTGGTCGGCGAGCTTCCTTGCTCCAAGCCCAAGCTCGCTATCGCCTCGGTGCTGTTCTTTGTGATCGGATTTGTCCTCTCCCAGATCCTCTTCATGGGTGAGAACGCCTTCGATCCGGATTACCTCACCTTTGATATCGAGGGCATCCTCATCAACATCGTCGCGCCGCTGATCATCGTGGTCATCGCAGACGTGCTGCTGGTGGGCCAGCTCAAGACGGCCAACGAGGCCACCCACGCCGACGAGTACTGTGGCGAGCTCGACCTGACCGAGAAGCACGACACCTTCAGCCACACCGAGACCACCGTTGTCATGAAGGACGACAAGGACGATTAACCATCCTGACCAATACCACCCGGCCTTTGACGAGAAAGGAAGATCACCATGGGACTCTTGAAAGCTGGATTGGGTGCTGCCGGCGGCGTCATGGCCGACCAGTGGAAGGAATTTATCTACTGCGAATCGATGCCCGCTGACGTCTTGGCCTGCAAGGGCAGCAAGCGCACCGGCGGTCGCAGTTCCAACACGCGCGGCGAGGACAACGTTATTTCCAACGGCTCCGTCATCGCCGTCAACGACGGCCAGGGCATGCTCGTGGTGCAAAACGGCAAGATCATCGAAGTCGCGCTGGAGCCCGGTGAGTTCGTCTTTGACACCGGCAGCGAGCCGAGCGTTTTTAGCGGCAACCTGGGCGATTCCATCAAGGAGACCTTCGCCAATATCGGCAGCCGCTTTACCTTTGGCGGCGACGCGGGCAAGGACCAGCGTGTCTACTTCATCAACACCAAGGAGATCATCGGCAACAAGTACGGCACCGCCTCGCCCGTGCCCTTCCGCGTGGTCGATAACAACATTGGCCTGGACGTCGACATCTCCGTGCGCTGCAACGGCGAGTATTCGTACCGCATCACCAACCCGCTGCTGTTCTACACCAACGTGTGCGGCAACGTGACCGATAGCTACACGCGCGATAAGATCGACAGCCAGCTTAAGTCCGAGCTGCTCACCGCTCTGCAGCCCGCCTTTGCCAAGATCTCGGAAATGGGCATTCGCTACAGCGCCATCCCCGGTCACACCACCGAGCTCGCCCGCGCGCTCAACGAGGTCCTCTCGGCCGACTGGCGCGACCTACGTGGCGTCGAGATCGTAAGCTTTGGCGTCAACTCCATCGCCGCCTCGCAAGAAGACGAGCAGATGATCAAGGACCTGCAGAAAGCCGCGGTCATGCGCGATCCCACCATGGCGGCAGCCAACATCGCCAGCGCCCAGAGCGATGCGATGCGCGCGGCAGCCGCCAACCCCAACGGCGCGATGGCAGGCTTTATGGGCATGGGCATGGCAGGTGGCATGGGCGGCATGAACGCCAGCCAGCTGTTCGCCGCCGGCCAGGCACAGCAGCAGGCCGCCCCGCAGCCGGCTCCGGCTCCCGCCCCCGCACCGGCTCCCGCCGCCGCACCTGCGGCCGGCACGTGGACTTGCAGCTGCGGCGCCACCAACACCGGCAAGTTCTGCTCCGAGTGCGGCAGTCCCGCACCCGCCCCGGCACCGGCAAAGTGGTTCTGCCCCAACTGCGGCAGCGAAAACGGCGGCAAGTTCTGCAGCAACTGCGGAACGCCCAGGCCCTAGCCCCTCCATCTGGTAATTGGCGGGGGATCCGCCACCCCCGCATTTGCTTCTATGGGTTTCGTTCGATAAAGGAGGACACCATGAAGACAATGTTCAAAAAGTCCGTACTCGCATTTCTTACATGCGTCCTGGCGCTCGCCTTTGCCCTGACGGGCTGCAGCGGCGGCGGCAAAGACCCCAAGGCCAACTTCGTTGGCAGCTGGCAGTACTCGGGTGGAACCTTGGACGGCGAAGAGCTCACCGATGAGTACATGGATATGCTCAAGGAGTGGGGCCTCAACTGTATCCTGATCCTCGACGAAGACGGCACGGGCGTCCTCGACATGTTCCTTGAGGTCGCCGACCTGAAATGGGAGGCCAAGGACGCCACCACCGTAACGATTACCGCCGAAGATGAGTCGCACGACCTGAAGCTCAAGGACGACAAGCTCGTCCTCGAGGTGGAAGGCGACAAGATCATCTTTACGAAGTCCGACAAGGATCTGTCCGGTACGGTGAAGAAGGATCGCGAGGCGGCCGAGAAGGAAGAAGAGATCGATGAGGCCGTCGAAGACGACGACGTCCAGAGCATCGAAATCTCCCCCGCCGTCACCGTCGCCGATGACGACCTGTGCACCATCACCATCACCGAGAAGTTCAAGGACGACTGGGGCGACATCGGCTTTGTCGTCAACATCACCAACAAGAGCGACAAGGACCTGACCTTCTACGCTCCTTCCGGCAAGACCAACGTCAACGGCACCATGAAGGAACCCTGGTTCTCGGCTCACCTGATGCCCGGTACCAACGCCACCGAAGAGTTCACCTTCTCGAAGGGCACGCTCGATAGCCTTGATGACCTCGTCAATACGACCATCGGCATCGACGCCTACCTGACCGATTCCTACGAGGACGTCGCCTCCTACACCGCGACCATCGCGTAGCGACACGTAACATCAGCCGCGGATTGGCGGACACATCCGCGCACTTGCCAGGCGGGGCCGCAGGAGTTGATCCTGCGGCCCCGCCGCTTTATGCCGATGCGTAACGAGCGCTAGCGCTCCATGTTGGGAACGATGCTGCCCTCCGTTACTGCGCGCACGGCCAAGCGCATGATGTTGTCGTAGCCGGTCTTATTGAGAATCTCCGAGATGCGGCGTTTGATGGTGCCCTCGCTCATAAACAGCTCGGCCGCGATCTCGCGGCGGCCCTTACCCTCGCAGGCAAGGCGCAAGATCGACAGCTCGACATCGTCGAGGGCCGCCGTGCCCGAGAAGATGCTCTCGGGCGGCTTGGGAAACGTGCAGTAACCCGCCAGCGTGGAGCGCATCACGGCGAATAGCTCGTCGATACCGACGTTCTTGTACACAAAGCTATCGACGCCCGCCTCGCGAGCCTGATCGACAAAGGTGATCTCAGGCATACCCGTCATGATAATGACGCGGCACTCGGGCAGTTGTTCTTTGATGCGCGCCGCCGCCACGATGCCGTTTGAATCGTGTTCGGTGCATACGTCCATCAGTATCATGTCCGGGCGCTCCTTGAGCGCGACACCCAAGGCCTCGGAAGCATCGGCAATGGCGGAAACAACGGTCATATCGGGCTGGTCGCCAACGGAGCGCGCCAGGCTCTCGCGCAAGATAGCCTGGTCTTCGACGATTAACACGCAAATCATGAACTTCTCCTTTGGACCGTGGCGCTGGAGGCGAGCGGGATGGACACCGTAAGCGTGAAGGGCGGGGCGGTGTGGACTTCCAGGCTGCCGCCCAGATTCTGTGCGACATGCCTCATACCTGGGATACCCGTTCCCTCGCGATACGATACGGGTGCAGGCGCGCCGTCGTTAGAAACGACCATCCGCGCAACAGCGCCGTCTTCCGCCCCCTCCTGCCACAGACGCACGTGGACCCGATGCGCCTGTGCATGCTTGGTGGCATTGGTCGAGGCTTCGCGGATAATCTGCAAAAATGCTGCGGCGACACGCGCGTCGTTTGGCAGCTCGCCCTCCACATCGATCTGCACGCTCACCAGGCCAAAGGCATGGACGATATCGCCCAGTTGCTCTGCCGGTTCGGTGTCGCCCCCGCTGCGCAGATCGACAGCGATTGAGCGCAGCAGCGGGTCGATCTGCTCGAGTGACTCGTCATCCAAGCGCCCCTCCTCCAAATAGCGATGGAGAATGGACAGGCGCTGCCCGATCACATCGTGAACGCGGGCGCGCATACGTAGGTAGGCCGCATTGTCGGCAACCTTTTTAACTTCTTCAATCTGGGACTGGAGCTCTTGGCCCGCAAGCTCAAGTAGGTGGTTGGCTTGCGCCAGGCGATCATGAGCATGCGCATACTCTGTTACATCCAGGCCGATAATGCGCTCGAAGAGGCGGCCCGAAACCATAACGTCATCGTGCACAAACAAGCGAATCTCGGCGGGAGAAACCTCGACCACAACGCGCGCCTCACCAAAGCGGTCCAGATTAATACGCACGCGGTTCTGGCTGCTTCCGGGCATTTGCATGCTGAGTTTGCGCAGGTCGTTCCATGTTCCGCTCATATCGCCTAGGTCGGTGGGCATATGAAGCTCCACCAGGTTTTTGCGCATGCAGCGGTTCATGAGCAGCGGACGGCCCCTCGGGTCCAGATACAGGATGCCCGCGGGAATCACGTTGATGGTCTCGATCGTCGAGAACATGGTGATATCTTCCTGGCGGTTACGGACGTCCATCAAGAGCGCCGCGATGGAACGGAACAGGAAGAACGCTCCCTCTGCGATAAGGACCGTGGTCCACGCCGAGCCCATGGCAAGCACCACCGGCGGTGTCACGGCGGCAACGAGCAACAGTTCGGCCAGCATGACGGGGCGACGATAGCGCACCATAAGTACCACGCCATAGGCAAAGATCGCGGCATTGAGCCACAGCACTCCGCCCATTGCCCTGGCGCAAACGTCAAGCGGCGCCACCAGATACGAGCCAGACGACGAGAATAAGATGAGCGCCGAAACCACCAGGTGAAGCACAAGGCTCGCCTCGTAGGCGCAAATCACCTTACGGTTATAGGGCGAGCGGCGCGATGCGATGAGCGGGACGTGAATCGTCTGCAGACACGCAGCCAGGGCAAAGACAACATCGAGCGCAACGATTTGGGGA
>JAXKHW010000006.1:0-1714 GCA_036549635.1 Collinsella sp.
CCTTGAGTGCCATCTGCCTGATTCCTTTCGCTTGCACATGGGCGTTGCACTGCTAAACACTTTACCTACGTTTATCAAGGCATGAGCTGCGGGTTTTTATCTTCTCGGCGAACGGTATAAACACCTCAGTGTTTGGATTGATAAATCGATTGAGCATGCAAAAGCAAAGAGTCGCAGTTTGAGCAAACGTCAGAACGCGGGATTCATTAGATGAGGCCGAAATGCTGCATCGCTGTGACGGTGCCGTCGTGTGCGACATCGTCGGTCACGTAGTCGGCGACCGCCTTGACCTCAGGCATGGCGTTGCCCATGGCGACAGCCGTCTCGACCGCAGCGAGCATGCCCAGGTCGTTACCCGAATCGCCGAAGCCAAAGGTGCGTGCGTTGCCGGTGCGACCCAGGTATTCCAGCGCTCGCGCCACGCCCACGCCCTTGTCGATGCCCTTGGGGCTCAGCTCGCGATTCTGACCACCGGTGTTGCACAGCTCAAACTCGCGATCGATAAAGCCATCATCATTGGCTACGCGAGCCAGGTCGCTCGCGACGATGCCTACCTTGCCCACGCGCAGACGGCCGTCGACGCGCATTTCCTCGGTGCTGTGCACCACAGAAGTGCCGATCAGAGACGACTGCTCAACACCCGCGGGTTCCAGGGCAAAAGTAGCCACGTTGGTCTCGAAAAAGGCTTCAATCCCTGCCGCGGCCATACGGCGTGCAAGCTCCTCAACAATGTCTTCGTCAAAGCAGTCCTCATACACCACGCGGCCCTCGACCTCGAGCGTGGCGCCCGCCATGGCAACGACGCCCGCGGGGTCGAGCGCACGCAAGCTATCGGCGATGAGCCACAGGGGGCGACCCGTGCAGATAAACGCCTTGTGTCCCGCATCGCGCAGACGATGAAACGCCTCGACGACCGCCTGCGAGGGGCGAACCGCCGAAAAATCCTTGTCGGTCATGTTGTCGGGATCGAACGACGTCAGCGTGCCGTCCACGTCAAAAAAGAGCACAGCGGGTTCGGGACACGCATCAATCATATGGGTTCCTTTCGAGGATAAGGGCAAACGAAGCATCCATCATATAATGGAGCGACGCAACCAGAGAGGTCACCCATGGAATTTTACGCAAGCTGCCCCGAGGGCTTTGAGTCCGCACTCGCCGATGAGCTTAAACGCCTCGGGCTTTCGCATGTTCGCCGGCTGAAGGGCCGCGCCACGTTTGAGGGCGAGCTCGAAGAAGGCTACCGCGCCTGTCTGTGGTCGCGCCTGGCGAGCCGTGTGTTCGTGGTACTCGGGCGCTTTGAGGCGCAGGATGCCGATGAACTGTACGATAGCGTTTACGACATCGCCTGGGAGACCATCATCCGCCCCGGCGCCACCATCGCCATCACCGCCCGCGGCGTGACCGAGCAGCTGCGCAACACGCGCTTCTCGGCCCTGCGCGCCAAAGACGCGCTGTGCGACCGTCTGGCCGAGACCACGGGCCGTCGCGCCGACGTCGATGCCGCCGACCCCGATGTTCACCTGTTGCTTTCGCTGCGTCAGCGCCGCGCGAGCATCAGCCTGGACCTTTCGGGCGACCCGCTGTTCAAACGCCTGCCGCCCGCAGCGACCCGCGCCGGCGAGGGCGCGCACGTGCTGCGCCCCGACTACGCCGCCCTGGTGCTGGCGCAGGTCGGCTGGACCGCACTATGCGAGCGCGAGCTGACGGCCGACGA
>JAXKHW010000110.1:0-8524 GCA_036549635.1 Collinsella sp.
AAGGCGGCACACGACGCCGGCAAGCCCTGGGTGCTCGATCCGGTGGGCCTGGGTATCGGTAGCCTGCGCACCCAGCTGGTAAACGAGCTCAAGCAGTACAAGCCCGCCATCGTACGCGGCAACGCCTCCGAGATCATCGCACTCGCCGGCCTGTGGGGTCTTGAGGGCGAGGCGGCTGATATGAGCCGCGTGCGCGGTGTCGATACCACCGACACGGTCGACGCCGCCCGCGCCGCCGCCGTGGCGCTCGCCCGCTACACCGGCGGCGCCGTGGTCGTCTCGGGCGAAGTCGACCTGATCACCGACGGCACGACCGTGGCCAAGTCCCACGGCGGCAGCCCGCTCATGTCCAAGATCACCGGCTGCGGCTGCTCGCAGGGCGGCGTGCTGGCCGTGTACGCCTGTGCCACCGACCCGTTTACGGCAGCCGTCTGCGGCACCGCCGTCTACAACGTGGCCGGCACGCGTGCCGCCGCCGTCGCCGATGCCCCGGCAAGCTTTAAGGTCGCCTTTATCGACGAGCTCTACCGCGCGACCGCCCAGGACATTGCCGATAACCGACTCGAGCTCGAGGAGGCATAGGCCATGTCCGAGCCCGCAACCACTGCTGGCATGAACACGCTCGTCGCCGTGGCCATCGCCCCGTGCGGCACCGGCGATGAGCTGTCCGCCGAGGTCGCCGAGGTCGTGCGCGTCATTCGCGAGAGTGGCCTGCCCAACCGTACCACCTCGATGTTCACCGAGATCGAGGGCGACTGGGACGAGGTCATGCAGGTCGTGCGCGACGCAACCTTTGTGTTGGCGAGCAAGGGCATCCGCACCGAAGTCGTGCTCAAAGCCGATATTCGGCCCGGATTTACCGACACCATGACCGGCAAACTCGAGCGCATGGAAGCACAGATCAAGAAGCAGGAGGAAGCACGATGAGCATCCGCGACAACCTTGATATCTCGGCCTATCTGGTACTCGGCCCCGAAAACACGCTCGGGCGCCCCGTGGGCGATGTGGTGGCCCAGGCGCTCGACGCCGGCTTTACCTGCATCCAGGTGCGCTCCAAGGTGGCAAGCGCCCGCGAGATCATCGCACTGACCGGCGACGCCGCGCAGGCAATCGCACAGGCCGGCAAGACCGGCCAGGTCGCCCTGTTGATCGACGACCGTCTGGACTGCGTACTCGCCGCGCGCGAGCAGGGTATTGCTGTCGATGGCGTGCATGTAGGCCAGAGCGATATTCCCGTCGAGGTCTGCCGCAAACTTTTGGGCCCCGATGCCATCGTGGGCCTTTCGGCCCGCTGCGAGGAGATGCTCGAGTACGTCAAGACCGCCGACATGAGTCTGGTCGACTACCTGGGCATCGGCCCGCTCCACGAGACCGAGACCAAGCGCGATTGCGGACGCGCGGCCGACGGCTCCATCATCACCAAAAGCTTTGAGGACCTGGCCGCACTCCACGCGGCAAGCCCCGTGCCCATCGTGGTAGGCGGCGGCGTTAAGACGGCCGACCTGCCGCAGCTCAAGGCCACCGGCGTCGACGGCTTCTTTGTGGTGAGCGCCGTCTGCAGTGCCGACGACCCCCACGCCGCCGCCAAGGAGCTCGTCGATACCTGGCAGCAGGCATAAGTCTAGGCCGAGCAGTTGCTCCGCGGCCTCATATCTTCAATAACGGAAAGCGCATCCCAGTTTGGACGTCCATTCTGGGACGCGCTTTCCGCCGAGGCCACGGCAGCTTGCTCTACCCCGCCAGGTACGCTTCCAACGCCGGTAAGGTCACCTCTGCATCGTGGCGGCCGATCTGATAGATGCGCTCGAGCTCATCGGGCTCGCGGCATAGCGACGGCACCTTCACCGATTCGCTCGGACGCACCACAAAGATATCGCCGGCGGCCTCACGACGTGCCAGGTCATCGAGCGTGGCATTGTAAACCTCATGCCGATGCTCAAGCGCTGCGACAAACTCCGGGTAGTGACGGAACACGCGCCGCAGCATCGGCATCACGCTGTTGGGCTGCTTCACAAAGCCCGCCGGCTGCGTGAGTACCACGATATTGCGGTCATACCCCTGCGCAAACAGCCATGCGCTGGGAATAGAATCAGCCACGCCACCATCCAGATACTTATGCCCGTCAATAGCAACGGGACGCGTCGCCACAGGAATCGCTGACGATGCCCGGATCCACTCAATATCCCTCTCGTCGCCATAGGGCAGGTCGTGGTAGACGGCCTTGCCCGTCTCGATATCGGTACACACGCACGTAAACCGCATGGGACAGGCGCGATACGTCTCCAAGTCAATGGGATCGCGCTCGATAGGCACCTCGTGATAGGCAAAATCGGCATTGAACATATCGCCGGTCCGCAGCCAGCTTGCTACACCCGCATAGCGCTTATCGGCACAATAGGCCTTGTTATAGCGAATGGCACGGCCGATCTGGCGCGATTTAAAGTTGTAGCCAAACGCCGCGCCCGCCGAGACACCCACCATATGGTCGCAGGTCAAGCCGTGCTCCATCCAAACGTCGAGCACGCCCGCCGTATACATACCGCGGTAGCCGCCTCCCTCGAGTGCCAGCCCCACCGTGCGCGTCGTATCCGGCTGTGCCATGCGACCATCTCCGTTCCTGCGTTTAAAACCGGAACAAGTATACCCGTCAACATATATCGTCTCAGTCGCATTTTCATCGAACATCGCGTCGTCGCGCTACCGCCTGTCGAATAATAGCCGCCCACAGCATGTGCACCCATATATAATTCTGCACTGTTGTTTATACTACTCAGCAGTTATCAACAGCGAACATTAGCCGGTAAATTAACCCAACAACGCAGCAAGGCGGGGGCCTGGATACACGCAAAGCGCCAAACAACAACGCGTGTGCACAACGAGCTCGCCCGACGCAATCCGCCCAACCTCAGAAAGCCGCTTACGACATGGATACTGTCAGCAATTACACCGAAACGCTCGAAAAGACCGTCCGTGACCTTCTCGAGCGTCAGGATGATCTGATTAGGACCGCCTTTACCGACCAGCTTACCGGGCTTGGCAACCGTGGCGGCTTTGCCCGTTCCCTCGAGGAGCTCTGGGAGCAGGACACCCCCGTTACCATGGCGTTCATCGATATCGACAATCTCAAGCACTGCAACGACGTCTTTGGGCATGACGAGGGCAACCGCTATATCTTGCAGGTAAGCCTCTATCTCAAGCTGTATATGAAAGTGGACGAGGCGGCGTTTCGCATAGGCGGCGACGAGTTTGCCATCCTGTCTACGATTGCAACCGAGGACGACCTCGCCGAACGTCTGGAACACTGCCGAACGATCCTGCTCAAAAACAACGATTCCGAGATGCCCCACTCGTTTAGCTATGGAGTGTCGCATGCCGACCCCGCCCTGGGCGAAGCCACCAACCGTATGACACTCGATGCCGACCATCGCATGTACGACTACAAGCTACGTCATGCCGTGCACCTCGATCGACGTAATATCACGCAAGTCCACGCCGACGACTTCGAAATAAGCGATCGTATTTTCGACGCCTTTTCGATGCTCAACGAAGGTCGTTATTTCTTTATCGAGAACTTGTACAAACATCGCACCCTTTGGTCACAAGGTGCCTTGCGCGATCTTGGCCTTCCCTCAGAGCACATAGACAACTGTCGCGATTACTGGAAAACGCGCGTCCATCCCGACGACCTTGAGGCCTTCGTCAACGACATCGACCAAGTCTACAACGGTACCAAGCACCGTCGCGTCATGCAGTATCGTGTGCGCAACGCCGTCGGCGACTACGTCCTTTGCCGTGCTCGCGGGTTTCGTATCGACGGCGACGGAAATGTCCCCTCGCTCTATGTCGGCGAGCTCGTCAACCACTCACTTGCCGAAACCGTCGACGCCGCCACAGGCCTCGGAACGCAGCGCATGCTGGTCAATGCCATCGATACCTGCCGCCTCGACCGTTGCAAGACAGGGCTTATAGCGGTGCGCGTTCGTGGCACGACAAAGCTCAACGAGCTCTACGGGGCCGAGGCTGTCGACAACATGCTTGCCGAATACGCGGGCCGCATGCTGTCGATCACCCGCGGCAGGAGCCGGGTCTACCGTTCACGAAGCGTCCAGTTTGTCGTGCTCAGCAACGATTTGGACCACGAGGCATTCGAGCAACTGACCCGCCACCTTAAAGAGGCCGTTTTCGCTCCTGTGCAAATCGCAGGCGACACCATTGCTCCCGTCTGTCTTGTCGTCCCAACCTTTTACGAACGCCTGGACTCCCAAGCATCGACTGTTTTGGGCGAACTCGATCGTCGCCTTCGCACAGCTGGCGGGCTTGTCCCCAACGACAGCCTCCCTATACCCGAGGTCGAACGCAAAAGCGCAATCGCCGAACGCATCGATATGCTCACGGGCCTCTATCGACCCAGCGAGTTTATGCGGCGCGCCAACGCATTTCTCGAGGCAAGGCGCAACGGCACCTGGTGCATCGCCACGGTCGACATGGGCCACATGCGCCTGTTTAATGAATGGCGCGGCCAGGCCGAGGGCGACCGCGTACTCGCCGATGTGGGCACGGTCCTCAAGGACATCGAGAATGCCGATATGGGCGTCGCAGGGTACTGGGGCCAAGATGACTTTTGCGTACTCATCCCCTTTAAGCACATCACCGTCCATCAAATCTACAACCGCGTTCGCGAGGCAGTAGCCAGGCATGATGACGGCGTAGGTTTTTGGCCGTCCATGGGCATTTACCCCATCGACTCCAATGAGGAGATCACCATCGATGCGCAGGCAAAGGCCATGTTTACCAATCGACGCGCCAAAAACGACTTCAAGGAGCGCATTGCTATTTTCCGCCCCGAAGAATATGAACACGAGATTGCGTTCCACCGCACGCTGACCGAGTTCCAGTACGCGCTCTCAAATGGCCGCATCACGTACTACCTGCAGCCCCAGGTCGATATGGAAACCGGCGAGATCATTGGCGCCGAGGCACTTACGCGCTGGATTGACAAGGACGGCTCTCTCATTTCGCCCGCAACGTTTATCCCCGCACTCGAGGAAAGCGGCTTTGTGGTGACGCTCGACAAGTACATTTGGCAGGGTGTCGCCATATGGCTTCGCGAGTGTCTCGATCGCGGTCTTCGCGTGGTTCCGGTCTCGCTTAATGTGTCTCGCGTGGACATTCTTGCCTGCGACGTTGCCGAGCATATGGGATCGCTCGCCGCCCAATACAACCTGCCGCCCGAGCTCATGCGCATCGAGATCACCGAGACGGCTTATACGGGAGAGTCCGAAACCGTGGACAAACTGACAGCCGACTTGCACACCCGCGGCTTCTCGACCTATATGGACGATTTTGGCACCGGTCAGTCCACGCTCGCGATGCTCAAGAACGTCAACGTCGACGTCATCAAGCTCGACCGCACCTTTGTGCCCACCGACCGCGATCAAGGCCGCAGCGCGCAGATCGTGTCATCGATGCTCGAGATGGCGCAGTCACTCCATCTGCCCATTGTAATCGAAGGCGTCGAGACAGATGAGCAGGCGAACATGCTACGCCACATGGGCGCCCGCTACGCTCAGGGCTTCCTCTACTACCGCCCCATGCCGGCGAAGAATTTTGAGGCATTGCTCGATGGTGGCAATAACAACTGATACGCTCGCGCGCAAAACGCCACCGCCGAAGGGGCATTTGTCTCCATTAGCTAACTTATATCCCCAGTTCAAACCGAATTGGGGATATGATACAAACCGTTGTTCCCCCAAGGAGGTTATCCATCATGAACGAGTCGTACCGCATGGGCGAGCAATCGATTATTGCCTATCTTCAGCGACTTGCGAATGGCATCTCGACCGCCGAACTCGATGTTGCCGCGCTGCCTGCTGAGCTACGAGCCGTTGGCGAGCAACTGCAAAAAACGCACGCCATCCTGCAGCAAGAGCGCCGGCTGCTTGAGAGCAACGCCTATATCGACCCGCTCACCAACTTGGGCAACCGCAACGGATTCGACCGTCACGTCGAGCAACTCTGGCACAAAGGTGACCCCTTCACCTGCGCCTATATTGACATCGACCATCTCAAACATTGCAATGATAGGTTTGGCCACGCCGAAGGCAATCGCTATATTCTGGGCATCTGCCGCACGCTCTCCGAAACCATGGAGCACGATGAGATGCTGTTCCGTATCGGTGGAGACGAGTTTGTGCTTATCTCGCTCTCCGCAAACGAGACTGAACTCGAGCAGCGCTTGGAGCAGGTGCGTGCCGGGCTGATCGAGGCGAGCTCAGGTGGCAAGGCGCCCATGATCGCCAGCTTTAGCTTTGGCTGCTCGCGCGTCGATCCACTTGCCGGCGACACGCATCGCCAGATGACGATGGATGCCGATCGCAAGATGTATCGCTATAAGCTTATGCATCGTGTACAGCAACCGAAAGACAATGACGCACCACAACGCCCAATCGTCGATCAGCTTCCCTGCAACGACCGGGTGTTCCAAGCAATCTCCATGAGCTCCGAGACGCGCTATCCGTTCATCCTTAACCTCGATACGGGCGAATCGCAATGGTCGGTTAACGCCGTGCGCGATTTTGACCTGCCCTCCCAGCACCCTTTTAACTCGGTCGACATGTGGCTCGCCCGCGTTCATCCCGAGGACCGCGACAACGTACGCGCCGAGCTCGACATGGTGATAAACGGCACGTGGCACTTCCACTACATGCAGTATCGCGTAATGGATGCCACCGGAAAATACGTGCTTTGCGACTGCACGGGCTACCGTTTGGACGGCACCGATACCGAGCCCAGCATGTATGTGGGCATTATCATCAACCGAAGCTTGGCAGATACGACCGACTCGGTAACGGGCCTGGGCGATGTCCACGCGCTGGTCAACGCTATTGGAGAGATGCGCCGCGTGGCGCGCGAGGCAGGCTTTATTGCCATTAAGGTCGACGATATCGCCGAAGTCAATGCCCGCTTTGGATTCGATGCAGGCGACCGCGTGCTCGCCGAAAGTGCCGCCTGCCTCATGGATTGTTCGCGCGGCAAGGGTCGCCTGTTCCGCTCGACGGGACCAATGTTCGTGGCGCTTTTCGATGAGCTCGGCCCCGAGGCAATCGACGAGCTCGCAAACGAAATCGAACGATTCCTGGGTTCTCCCGTGCTCATCGGCTCGCTTGAATATCAGCCGCCCATTCGCGTGGCCACGCTCCATCTGAACAGCGTTGACCGACAGCCCGTTTCCATTTTGAACGAGCTCAAAGCGTTGCTCGGTAAAGCCGTGCAGGTTCCAGGTACCAAACTGGATTAGCACCGCGCCCGCACCGCCTCCCCCATCGTGCGATAATCCTCTGCAGAAGTCACCAACAGCAGAGGGAGTTTGTGATGAAGGTTCTTTTGGTCAATGGCAGTCCCAAGGCAAACGGCAACACCGCTCGCGCGCTTGCCGAAGTCGCCGAGCAATTGCATGCCGAGGGTATCGATACCGAGGTGTTCCAGCTGGGCGCCAAGCCCATTCGCGACTGCATTGGCTGTGCCCGGTGCGACAAGCTCGATTACCGCTGCACCTTTGACGACGACGTGGTCAACGAGCTCATTGCCGCCGCCGAGCAGGCAGACGGCTTTGTCTTTGGCTCGCCCGTCTATTACGCGCACCCCAGCGGCCGCATCCTCTCGGCCCTCGACCGCGCGTTTTATGCTGGCAGCAAGGCCTTTGCGCACAAGCCGGGCGCCTCTGTCGCCGTTGCCCGCCGCGGCGGCACGTCGACCACGTTCGATGTACTCAACAAGTACTTCACCATCAACCAGATGCCCGTAGTTGCCTCCACCTACTGGAACAACGTGTTTGGCCGCGTGCCCGGCGACGCCGATGAGGACGCCGAGGGCCTTGCCACCATGCGAAACATCGGCAAGAACATGGCCTGGCTCCTGCGCTGCATCGAGGCAGGACAGGCCGCCGGTATCAACGCACCCGAGGCAGATCGAGCAACGACCAACTTCATTCGATAGAGCGGCGGAACCATGAATATTCAAATCTTCGGGACTAAGAAGTCGTTCGACACCAAAAAGGCCCAGCGCTATTTTAAGGAGCGCCGCATTAAGGTGCAGTTTATCGACCTTAAGGAAAAGGAGATGAGCAAGGGCGAACTCACGAGCGTGATGCAGGCGGTCGGCGGCATCGACAAGCTGCTCAACCCCAAGGCTAAGGACGAGGAGACGCTCGCGCTCATCCAGCACCTCACCCCTAGCCAGCGCTTCGATAAACTGCTCGAAAATCAGCAGGTTCTAGCCGAGCCCATCGTGCGCAACGGCAAAAAGGCCACCGTCGGTTATTGCCCCGATGTATGGGGAGCCTGGGAGTAGCCTGTGTTATTTGCCGGCGCGTGGGTATAAGAGCAGGCGTTTGGCATAAGATTCAACTGTAAGCCATGTCTAACAAAGGAGGGCACATGCCCAACAAACCCGTGAAGATCATCATGCTTACCGGATACCTCGGTGCCGGCAAGACCACGCTGCTCAACCACATCCTCGCTAACGA
>JAXKHW010000111.1:0-1863 GCA_036549635.1 Collinsella sp.
CTCACGGCTCCCTTGCTCGCGTATTTCCCGTTCGTTTCGCACCCGTTGCCGCGCCGTTTCCAAGATTGCGGCACTGGTGGAGACGGCAAGATTTGGGTCGAGCCGGTCGAGGAGGTCATCCGCATCCGTACCGGCGAACACGGCCCCGCCGCGGTGTAGGACAATCTTTCGCCTGACGGGCGTGCCTCTCTTGGGATGCGCCCGTTCTCGTCTACAATATCGTGCAGACGAAGGAGAGGCACGCCCATGATCAAGATGTTTGCGAGTGACTTAGACGGAACGCTGCTGAACGCCCTGCATGAGGCGGATGGGACCATCCGCCGTGCCATTCGCGAGCTGACCGAAGCTGGCCTGCATGTGGTTCCCGCGACCGGACGCTCGACGCTGCCGATCGGCGAGCATGGCTTTACGGGCCTGGCGCTTGACGCCTGCTGCTCCAATGGATCCATCGTGCGCGACAGTCATGGCGAGGTGCTCAAAACCTGGACCATTGACCCGCAGATCACCGAGGAACTGCTCAAGGAGTTTCCGGACATTTGCTTTGATTGCTCCACGCCCGATGGCATGTTCTCGAGCGGCTCGTTCGAGATGCATCAGGCGGGCTTTAAAAAGGACAGCCCTATCAAGCGTATCGTGATGCGTGGCATGCGTGCACGTGGCGGGTATCACGAGGAGCAATATTTCGACCAGTCGATCGGTGACATCCTGCGCCACGATGTGTGCAAGATCAACTGCCGCGTGACCTCGCCCGAGCTGGAGCGTGACCTTAAAGCATATTTGGCCGAGCGATCGGACCGCGTGGTCAACGCGCCGTTCGATCCGGTGATGTTCGAGATCACGGACGTGGCGTGCAACAAGGGCGAGAGCGTGGCCTGGCTGGCGGGCTACTACGGTATTGCCGAGGATGAGGTCGCGGTCTACGGCGACGGCGGCAACGATATCGCCATGCTCAATCGTTTTCGTCACAGCTACGCGACCAAAAACGCAAGCGATGCAGCCAAGGCCGCCGCGAGCGCGACTATCGGCAGTTGCATGGTCCACGCCGTTCCCAAACACATGCTCGCCACCATGCACAAGCAAAACTCCCGCACCGTCATCGAATAATGTGACAAAGGGACAGCCCCTCTGTCACATGGGAGATGCCGGCTTTTGGCGTATAGGACTGTCTCGCTTTCGCCACCAACAAATTTCGAGTTATTCGGCCTGTCGGAGGTCGTTAAATGGCTAAAGATGCCCTCTCGGGAACATTCATACCTCTAATGGTGTTTGATTCGGTGTCGTAAGTGCGCAAATGGGCATGCATGCGCTCAAATAAGGACAAAAACCCTCAGATAATCCCGGCGGTGCATTTATACAGAACTAGCAGCGTGGCCGAATAACTCGAAAAATGTAGGTGGCAGTTCGGCGACAAGCTCGGGTACGGCAAAGGAACTGTTCCTTCGCCGTACCCGAGCTCCGATCTTCTGAAATACGAACAAACATTCGCATATCTAACTGCGCTTTGATAGAATTGATACTGTTGGCGGCAGTTCCATGTGCCGGGCAACGCCCTCCATCTGATGGGAGGTGATGCCCATGACCGATTTGATTGATTTCGTGAGACTTCTGACCGCTTTGGTCTCGTTCTTCACGGCGCTTGTCGGCCTTTCCGAGGCACTCAAGCAGCGTTCGAAGCGCAACAGAAGGGGTCGCCGCCGCTAAGGCGTTGACCCCCTAATGCAAACAACGGCGCTGCCCAGCTTTCCAGAACTTGGGCTGCCGTCGACACTATTCTACCCACGAATGACATTTTGAACAATCAGCAATGCCGCTCCAAAAGCCAGGCACAACTGGCACAACCTAGGCGGTCGCTGAATGTGACAA
>JAXKHW010000007.1:0-3505 GCA_036549635.1 Collinsella sp.
GTACATGGCCTGCTCAAAGGCGAGGGCTGCCTGCTGGGCGGCTTCGACCACGGTGTCAGAAGCGGCACCGGCGGGGATGCAGCCATTGCGGTAGGGGCTCTCGTCGCCTTCCTTGACGGCGACGCCGTAGAAGCAGCTGCGGGCCAGACGGTTGAACACGCCGGTCAGCAGCGCGCTCTCCTTAAGGGCCGGGTCGATAACGCGCTTGTCGTCGCAGGCGCGCACCTCGTTGCCGTCCTTGTCCTTGCCGGTTACGCGCGTGTCGTATGCCTTGGGACTAAAGCTCACCGGCTTCTCGGACAGGCCGAGCGACAGCCAGTGCGCGCGCATCTGCTCGCAGGTGTAGTGGTTGAGCAGGTCGTCTGCCGGCGGGGGAGGCGTCTGCGAGGACGAGCTGGCCTTTTTGCCCATGTAGAGCAGGTGGTAGCAGGCGCTGACGGTGCTCTGCGTGAGGTCCCAGCCCAGGGCCTCCCACATGGCGGTCTGCGCGATGCAGTAGAAGTAGATGTTGTCCTGACCGATAAACTGGTAGATCTGTGCGTCGTCCGAGCACCACCAGTCGCGCCAGTCGAGCGAGCTGTGCTGGTAGGTGGGCGCGGGGACCTGCGTGGAGTCGGCAGCGGGCTCGCCCATGAGGGCGGCATCCTGGGCGGCGACGCCCTCGGTCACGCCGGCGGCCTTGGCATCGCGCGCGAGCACGGTACGCGTATAGCTGATGGGCGCCCACAGGCTCTCGGGCCAGCACCAGCAGGTGACGTCGGAGACGCCATCGACCTCGGGCACCGGAACGCCCCAGTCGATGTTGCCGGTGATGCGGAAGGGCACGAGCGCCTTGCCGCTGCGGAAGCGTACGCCGCCGTTGGCGAGCACCGCGTGGGCGTCGTCGCGCTCCTTCCAGCTGGGGAAGGTGACGGTGAAGCTGCTCTTGTTGCCCTCGGGCTCCAGCACGGTGTGCTCGGGGAGCTGGTCCTCGACGGCATCGAAGGCCTCGCGGAACTTGTTCTGGATGTAGAGCTGAGCCGGCAGCAGCCACTCCTCCATGGTCTTGGAGACCACGGAACGAACCTGCGGGTTCTGGGCGAGCTTGGCGGTATAGGTCTTCATAAAGTCGAGGTAGGCCGGCAGGTCGAAGTAGAGGTTGTCTACCGGGCGCAGCTCGGGTACCTCGCCGGTGAGCTGGCTCTTGGGCGCGATGAGCTCCTCGGGCTCAAACTGGTGGCCCAGATCGCACTCGTCGGCATAAGCCTTCTCGGACTTGCAGCCCTGGATGGGGCAGCGGCCGATCACCTGACGGCCGTTGAGGAACGTGCCGGCCTTGGCATCGTAGAACTGCAGCGTGGAGCGCTTGGAGATGGTGCCCTGCTCGTGCAGGCGCTTGATAATCTCGGCGGTCACCTCGTTGTGAATCTGCGCAGCCGGCTCAAGGCCCGAGCCGCCGTAGATATCGCAGCTGATGTTGTAGTTGTTGAGGGTCGCGGCCTGGCGGGAGTGATTGGACTCGACATACTCGCTAATGGACTTGTCGTAGCCCTCGTTCTCCTTGAGCTTGCGGTAGCTCTCCATGATGGGCGAGCCGTAGCAGTCGGTGCCCGAGGTGAAGATGACGTTCTCACGGCCCAGGCGGTCGCGCAGGAAGCGGGCGAAGAAGTCGGCAGGGACAAAGACGCCGCCAACGTGGCCAAAGTGAAGGCCCTTGTTGCCGTAGGGCTCGCCGGCGGTAACGATGGCGCGGCGAGGCCAGCTGGGACGGTCGTTCATGGAGTATTTGGATGCCATGGGACTCCTTCGCATATGGTGAGGGCGCGGCCGGGCGCGGGGCTCGGCGGCGCGGTGGTCAATTCGTGCATATCGTTCGACATTATCGCACATGCGGGCGGGTGCGTGGCAGGGGCGCTATCCTAAGATGCTATGAATGAGATTTCCAACATACATGCGTTTGAAGACGAGGATTTTCTGCACGCTTGCTTCGTGTGGGGGATGGTCGTAGTCGGCGTGTTTGCCGTGTGCCTGGTGCCGGTGTTTATGCTGCTGGGCGGACCCGCGGACCTGGATGCGGCTGACGCGGGCGGTTGGACGGCGGTCGTGGGCTGGATAGTCGGCTTGGCTGCGATCTCAATGGCGTCGTTCGCCGTGCACGAGCTGGTGCACGGTGTGTTTTTTAAGCTGCTGGCGCCTGCGGGCGCGAAGGTGACCTTTGGGGCGAATCGCGAGACAGCGATGATCTATGCCTGCGCCGAAGGCGTTGTGTATTCTCGCCGGCGGTACGTGGCGGTTTGCCTGGCGCCGACGGTTGTTGTGACGGCAACGCTTGCCCTGGGGTTTGCGTTTTCGGGCTATCCGCTGCTGTGCTATCTGGCGGCCGGCTTGCATTTGTCAGGCTGTGTGGGCGACTGGTATTACGTGCGGACCATTTTGCGCGACCGCCGCATTGTCGCCTGCGAGGATACGTCCTTCGGCGTGCGCTTTTTCGGGTGAGGAGATGTCGATGAAGCCGTTGTTGTTGCACGCTTGCTGCGCGCCGTGCTCGCTTGAGCCGGTCCGCCTGCTGCGCGAGGAAGGGTTTGAGCCCACGATTTGCTGGACCAACCCCAATATTCAGCCGCACGATGAATGGCAGCGTCGCCTGGACGAGCTGCGCCGGTGGTGTGCCGATGGCGACATCGAGCTTATCGAGGCGGGGGAGGACCGTGAGCGTTGGGAGGCCGGCGTGGCCCCGCTGGGCGCCGATCGAGCCCGTCGCTGTCGCGCATGCTATGCCCTGCGCCTGGCCGAGGCATGCCGAGTGGCCCAGGAGCGCGGGTTTGAGTTTGTGGGTACGACGCTCGCCGTCTCGCCGTATCAGCTGTTCGACACCTGCAATGACGTGCTCGTGCGCTTGGCGGCGGCACATGGGCTCACCCCGGTGATTCGCGATTTTCGCCCGTATTACCCCGAGGCGACGCGTCGCTCGCGCGAGCTGGGTATGTATCGGCAGAATTACTGCGGCTGCCGATTCTCGGCCGTCGAGGCGGCCATGGACCGCGCCCGCATCCGCGACGAGCGCAAAGCGTCCAAAAAGTAGTTCTTTTGAGCTGGCAGCCTGCTAGGATGTAGAACGGACTTTGGCTATATAAGGAGTATCCGACGTGTCTATGCGTACCGATGATTTTGACTACAACCTTCCTGAGGAACTGATTGCCCAGGCTCCTGCCGAGCCGCGCGACTCCTGCCGCCTGCTGGTGGTGGATCGCAAGGGCTCCCAGGCGGGAACGCCGCTGGAGCACGGCGGTACCGTTGAGCACCGCATCTTCCGCGACATCATCGACTATATCGAGCCTGGCGATGTGCTCGTCATCAACAAGACGCGCGTGATGCCGGCCCGCCTGATCGGTCGCAAGGAGGGCTCGGGCGGCGTGGTCGAGACGCTGCTGCTCAAGCGCCGCGAAGATGTTGACCCGCTGGGCCACGTTTGGGAGTGCCTGGTCAAGCCGGGTAAGCGCCTGAAGCCCGGTGCTCAGATTGAGTA
>JAXKHW010000112.1:0-3524 GCA_036549635.1 Collinsella sp.
CATCCAGGCCTTTGAGCCGGTGCTGGTCGAGGGCAAGGCTATCCACCTGCACCCGCTGGTCTGCTCGCCCTTCAACGCCGACTTCGACGGCGACCAGATGTCTGTCCACGTGCCGCTGTCCAGCCAGGCTCAGGCCGAGGCTCGCGTGCTCATGCTCTCTGCGAACAACCTGCGCTCGCCGGCATCCGGCAAGCCGGTTAACATCCCTTCGCAGGACATGATCATTGGTGTGTACTACCTCACCCAGGTCCGCGAGGGTCTGCCGGGCGAGAACCACGTGTTCGCCAGCTTCGACGACGCGCTGCACGCCTATGACTGCCGTTCCGAGGTCGACATGCAGGCCAAGATCCAGGTTCGCGTGTCCGCTGCCGATGCCAACGTCATCAACGAGGACGGCACCCGTATCTTCCGCGTCAAGAACGGCAAGAACGATTTCGTCGACTACGACGTTACCGGCAACAAGACCGCGCGCTTCGAGACCTCTATCGGCCGCATCATCTTCAACCGCCAGTGCCTGCCCGAAGACTATGAGTTCATGAACTACAAGATGGTCAAGGGCGATGTGGCCAAGCTGGTTGCCGACTGCTGCGATCGTTACCCCGAGGCCAAGGTCGGCCCGATCCTCGACGCCATCAAGTACTCCGGCTTCCACTACGCTACTCGCGCCGGCCTCACCATCTCGGTGTGGGACGCTCTCATCCCTGCCGAGAAGCAGGAGCTGCTCGACCGCGCCCAGGCCAACGTCGACCAGATCAACGAGTACTTCGAGGAGGGCTTCATCAACGAGACGGAGCGCCACATCGAAGTCGTTAACGAGTGGACCGCTTGTACCGACAAGGTTGCAGCGCTCATGCTCGACATGTTCGACGAGGAGAACCCGCTCTACATGATGGCCGACTCCGGCGCCCGTGGTTCTAAGACCCAGCTGCGTCAGCTCGGCGGCATGCGTGGCCTGATGGCAGACATGTCCGGCGAGACGATCGACCTTCCCATTAAGGCGAACTTCCGCGAGGGCCTGCTGCCGCTCGAGTACTTCATTTCGACCTACGGCGCCCGTAAGGGCCTGGTCGATACCGCATCCCACACCTCGGACTCTGGTTACCTGACCCGTCGTCTGGTCGACGTGGCCCAGGACGTCATCGTCCGCGAGGAGGACTGCGGTACGCACGAGGGCGTCACCTACAACCTCATCATCCCCGGCACCACCGACCTCAACACCGACCTCGTCGGCCGTTGCTTCATCGAGGACGTCGTGGCTCCCGATGGCACCGTGCTCTTTGAGCAGGACGGCTACATCGAGAAGGTCGCCGACATCCAGAAGATGGTCGATGCGGGCCTCAAGAAGGTCAAGCTTCGCGCGCTGCTCACCTGCCGCTCCAAGTACGGCGTGTGCCAGAAGTGCTACGGCTGGGATCTTTCCACCCGTCGTCCGGTCGCCATCGGTACTGCCGTCGGCATTATTGCCGCCCAGTCCATCGGCGAGCCCGGTACGCAGCTTACGATGCGTACCATTCACTCCGGCGGCGTCGCTGGCGTCGACGATATTACGCAGGGTCTGCCTACGGTCAGCCGTATGTTCGATATCGTCGGCAACGTCAACGAGAAGATCCTGGGTCGCGAGGCCGAGCTGGCTCCGTACTCCGGCCACCTCTCGATTAAGCCCGAGAAGTCCGAGTACGTGCTGACGCTCACCGACTCCGAGGATCACACCCGTGTCCTCGACGAGCGTCGCGTCCCCGCTTCGGTGCGCTTTATGCCCGAGATCGAGGACGGCTGCGAGGTTCGCGCCGGCGACCAGATCACCAAGGGCTTCGTCAACTTCCGCAACCTGCGCAAGCTGACCGACATCGAGTCGACGATGCACACCTTCGTCGAGAGCGTCAAGGACGTCTACACCAGCCAGGGCGTCGACCTGAACGACAAGCACATCGAGGTGCTCGCACGTCAGATGCTGCGTCGCGTTCAGATCACCAACCCCGGCGACTCCAAGTACCTGCTTGGTCAGTACGTCGACCGCTACGAGTTCGCCGACGAGGTCGAGCGCGTTGCCCGTCTGGGCGGTCAGGCTCCCGTGGCCGAGCCCGTCATCCTGGGTACGCTCAAGGTCGCGTCCAACATCGACTCCTGGCTGTCGAGCGCTTCGTTCATCCGTACCGCCGGCGTCCTTACCGAGGCTGCCATTGAGGGCAAGGTCGACCACCTGCTCGACCTTAAGTCCAACGTCATCGTCGGTAAGAAGATTCCGGCCGGTACCGGCCTCAAGCCGTACGCCAACGCCAAGCTGACGTATCGCACGGCCGATGGCTACGTGGACATCGATGGCCCGGCTTCGCCCAACGCCAAGTCGCTGCCCGAGTGGGCTCCTGTGGAGCTCAAGGACCTGGACGAGCAGCTCCCGCAGCAGCTCGACTGGGCCGGCTACGACGAGTTCGGCGGTGCTGACGGTTCGTTCACCCGCAACGGCCACACCATCTCCGCCGAGAAGGCTCGCCTGTACCTGTTCGACGACCTGGGCGTGTCGCAGCGCTGGACCAACAAGTTCAGCGAGGTCGGCATCGAGACGGTCGGCGACCTGGTCGGCAAGTCCGAGGAAGATCTGCTGCGCATCGATGGCATCGGTGCCAAGGCGATCGAGGAGCTCCGTGACGGCCTCGAGGCCCACGACCTGCTCTACATCCTCGAGAACAACGACGACGTTGCCGACGAGGAAGACCTCTCGCAGCTGCTGCAGATGGTCTTTAGCCCCGACGGTCCGGACGATATCCTGCTGGGTACCTCCGCTCCGACGCATCACGCCGACGCCGACGAGGAGCTCCTGGGCGCCCCGATCGACGACAAGAAGGCTCCCGCCAACGGTGCCATCAACGAGGACATGGCGTCTCTCGACGAGCTGCTCAACCAGCTCGTGGACACCGACGACGCCGAAGAGGCCAAGGGCAACGACGAGGAGTAATTAGTTCCGCCGTTCTAACGAACGGCGGCGACCTCCGTCGCTGCGCGGCCCCCAGAGCTACAATCTGTCATTCAAAAGGCAGGGCATGACCAAAAGGTCAATGCCCTGCCTTTTTCATGCCACCTTGTACGCTCTGGGGGCCGCTCGCTTGCGTTTGCTCAACCTGTTGCGTTCCGTCGATCCCTTGGGGACGGAGGAAAACGGATCATTTTGAGGTGCGATTTCGGAAGTATGCGGCAAAATCTTGATAGATCGACCACACCGCATATGCTCAAGCGCTCTACCTGCGGGTTTGTTATCGCAAAACCTCGGCGTGCTCGGCAGGTCCAGAATTTACCGCATACTTCCGAAAACGCCGCCGATTTCCATACGACAGATGAGAGCAGATCACCGCTGGAGCGCAGCGTTTCCCAAGATAAAACCGACCAAAATAAACCTGTCCCTATTTGGCAGGGAACGTTGCCCCGACGAGCACGTCGGATTCCCGGCCCGGGCGGCACAGGGGTTAAGTTTGTCGCGAGTTCCGCACGAGCCGGAGGCCACTTAATGTGGCCTCCGTGCGAGCCAGGAC
>JAXKHW010000113.1:0-6690 GCA_036549635.1 Collinsella sp.
CATGAAGCGCGAGCTGGGCCGCGAGGATGCCACCGTTATCGCCACGGGCGGCCTCGCCAGCATCGTCGCCGATTCGACCGATGCCTTCGACGTGGTCGACGGACAGCTCACCATCAAGGGTATCTGCGAAATCTACCGCCGCATGCAGGAGCTGGGATAGGACAGGGGCTTAAGTCGAGCACGAGCGCGAGCGGCGAACTAGGCAACGCATCGGCCCTATTCCTCAAAATCGAAAGATTTTCAGTTTTGAGGAATAGGGCTTTCTGCTAGGCCTCGTCGCACAGCCACCTCGCCAGGTCCACGATCTGCACCCCATTGCGGTCCGTGGCCTCGTGATGCGTGCGGGCGAGAATCATCTTGGGGTACGCGTCGCCAATGCTCAGCAGTGGTGAAATCTCGCGTTCAAATGTCTTATCCGAGCTGATGTCGTCGCTCACCTGAATGTAGAGCTTCTCGCTTCGCTTGATTGCTACAAAGTCTATTTCCTTTTTATAGAGCACGCCGACGTATACCTCGTATCCGCGGCGCAGCAGCTCGATTGCCACCATGTTCTCGTATACGCGTCCCCAATCCATATCACGTGTACCGAGCAGCGCGTATTTGAACGCGTGGTCTGCCAGGTAATACTTCTCGCCGCTCTTAAGGTATTTTTTGCCGCGGATGTCGTACCGACGAACTTTATAGAAGGCAAACGCATCGCACAGGCACCCCATGTACGTGCCGACCGTCTTGTTCGTTATCTTTAGCCCATCCGCGTTCAAAATATCCGTAATGTTACGTGCCGACGTTATGTTGGATACGTTGTCCATCATGTAATCGGCAATGCGCAGCAGCGCCGATTCGTTTCTCACGTTATGCCGCTGCACGATATCTCTCACGATGAGCGTTTTGAAGACATTGGAGAGATATTGATAACGCTGCTCCTGCAGTGGATAAGGGTAGGAGCCGGACATACCGCCGGTTCTCGCGTACTCATCGAAGTCGCGGTCGACCTCGCCCTCGTCGCCATAGAGTCGATACTCCTCAAACGAGAATGGGAAAACCTCGATCTCAAACGTACGCCCCGTAAAGAGCGTCGACAGATCGCTCGACAGCAAAAAGGCATTCGATCCGGTAATGAATATGTCGTACTGCTCGGATGCGTGGAGGCTGTTGATCGCACGCTCAAAACCGTCGCACATCTGAACTTCATCGATAAGCAGAAAGTTTTGTTTGCCGGACACTCGATGCTCTTTTACATAGGCGAGCAGCGCGTGATACTCGAGCAGATTCTCGAACTCATCGAGGTTGTAGTTGATATGGATGACATTCGAATTGGACAGATTTGCCTCCACGTAATCGCGGAGGGCCTCGAGCAATTTTGATTTACCGCTACGACGGATGCCCGTGATGACCTTGATGTCCGGCACGCCAATAAGGCTCGTCAACGTGTCCATATATGACGTTCTATTGATGAGTTTCATTGGGGCCTCCTCGCGGTCTTTTATCGCTATTCCTCAAAATTGAAAAATTTTCAGTTTTGAGGAATAGGCTCTATAGCGAATATACCTCGCGAAAGACCGAGCTGCCTTAATCCTATTCCTCAAAAACGAAAATTTTTCAGTTTTGAGGAATAGGGCGCTGGCAACCCATTCCCCAGATAGGCGAAACCCTCCCCGGCACAGGCCGAGGAGGGTCTTGTTGTCATGTCTATCTTTGGGCGCGAACGCCCCGCGCTACAGCCCGCGAATGCGCACGGCCTCGGGCGGAAACTCCTGCTCGCCGGCATCGGTCTTAATGGTCGCGCGACCCCAGATGTCCAGGCCCGCAAACACACCGACCGCAAGCGGCAAGCCGTTGGGCGACACCGCCGCAACTTGGCGGCCCAGCAGCGGCACCATGTCGAAGTACTCGCCCAACACGGGGGCCAGCGGACCGGCAGCGCCCTGCGGCGTGTTGGCAACAACCGCCCAGGTGTCCACACGGGTCAGCACGGCGGCGGCCAACTCCTCGACCAGCGCTTCGTCAGCCACGTCCACACCAAGCTCGCCCAGCGCCGAACGCTCAATATCCACCGTCACGGCACCGAACATGCCCGCGGCACCGGCGCCACCGTTGACGGCGACGCGCGCGAGCGACGTCTCAAACGCAGGCGCGCCGCACACGATGTCACTCGGCCACTGGATACCCACCTTGCCAGCAAGCCCCAGACCCGGCGTTGCGGCTGTGCCCGCGAGCGCGTCCATCATGCCCATTGCGGCCACAAACGGCAGGCCGTGGAAGGCGTGCATGTTCACATCGGGGCGCACGACCAGCGAAAACGTCAGCGATGCATCGCCCGCACTCCACGCGCACCAGCCCGCGGACATGCCCTCGCGGCCCGCGTCACGCGCCGCGTCGAGCTCGGTACCGGCGGCAACAGCATTCATCTCGATCATCTACATACGCCCCAATTCGCCCACGATATGGCCCACGCGGTCCTCGGGCTCCTTGACCTCGACGCCGTTGTAGCGGAAGAACCGCGCCGGGTCGTGCATCAAGTCCTCGAGCGGCACCAGCACAAAATCGCGCTCGCCGATCAGCGGATGCGGCAGGCGCAGCTTTTTGCCGCCGTGGGTCTCGCCGTCCATCCACAGCAGGTCCAGATCGATGGTGCGCGGGCCGTTGGCCTTGGCCTTTTTGGAGCGGTCGCGCCCCAACTCGGCCTCGATCTTCATGAGCTCGTCGAGCAGCACCAGCGGCGCCAGCTCGGTCTTGATCTCGATGACGGCGTTGGCAAACGCGTCCTGGCGCGTCTCGTAGGCCGGCTCGCTCTCGTAGATGCGCGAGCAGTTGGACACGCAGGTGAGCGGGATTTCGGCGATCATGTCGCGCGCAGCGCGGATGTTGTCGCAGCGATGCCCCAGGTTGGAACCCACGGCCACAAACGCGCGGCGCGGCTGGGGCTTGGCAACGGCCCAGTAACCGTTCAGGAACTGCGCAAAGCCCGCAACGTCGTGCACGCGCACGATGTTGGCGCCGGCCTGGATGGCGCCCAGGCACACACCAAACGTGGCGGCATCGCGCGCGGCGGCCTCGGTCACGCCCGAGACGGCGCCCACAAAGCGCTTGCGCGACACGGCGCACATGAGCGGGTAGCCCAGCGACGCCATCTTGGCGGTCTCGCGCTGGATGACGATGTCCTCGTTGGCTGTCTTGCCAAAGCCCGGGCCGGGATCGATGCAGATACGGTCGCGCGACACGCCGGCATGGATAAGCGTGCGAGCCTGATCGGACAGAAAACCCATGACGCGGCGCATGATGGGCGCCGAATCGGGCAGGGTAAAGCGGCGGAGTTGCGAGGTGGGCACATAGGCTTCCTCACGGCGGGCACTGCGGCGCATCATGGCGGCCAGGTGGTCGCTGGGCTCTGGTGCGGCCTCGGTAGCTGCGGGCACGGCCTCGGGCTCAGCGGCGGCAGGGGCAGCCTGCTCGGCAGCCGGCGTCTCTGGCTCGGACTCGGGCGCAGGCTCCGACTCGCCAAACGGCAGCGAGGGCTGTACCACACCGCCCGGAAGCTTGGCCTCAACTTTGGGCTCGCCCAGCAACTTGCCGCGACGGCGACGGGCCGGCTTCTCGGCCTCGCGCGCGGCCTCGGCAGCCGCTTCGCGTGCCTTCTCGGCAACAAACGCCGCAGCCGAGGTATCGAGCTGCACCGTCGCGTGCGTGCGGGCGGGTGCGGCGACCTCGCCGGCATGCATCACGATGATGCCGCAGGTGCTCGTCTTAACAAACTCGACCATCTTGGGATCGGTGAAGCCGGTCACGTCGTTGACGATCGAGGCGCCGCAGCGCACGGCCGCCTTGGCAACCGCCACGTGGCGCGTGTCGATCGAGACGATGGCACCCTCTTTGGCCAGCGCACGCACAACGGGCAGCACGCGGCGAGCCTCCTCGTCGGGGTTGACCGGGGTAAAGCCGGGGCGCGTGGACTCGCCGCCTACGTCGATGATGTCGGCGCCGGCGTCGAGCATCGCCAGGCCGTACTCGATGGCGGCATCCGGGTCGAAGTGCTCCCCGCCATCGCTAAACGAATCGGGCGTCACGTTGAGGACGCCCATGATGCGCGGGCGGTCAAAGCTGAGCTCATACTTTCCGCACCGCCATGTCTTGCTATCGTTCGCCATGAACATCCTCCTAAAATGCCCGCGCCACCGCGCTCGGGCGCAGGCGGTGGGGTCGCTTTGCAATC
This sequence comes from Collinsella sp., assembly GCA_036549635.1. Classification (GTDB taxonomy): domain Bacteria; phylum Actinomycetota; class Coriobacteriia; order Coriobacteriales; family Coriobacteriaceae; genus Collinsella. The sequence goes on from JAXKHW010000113.1 coordinate 4,211, forward strand.
AGTTTTTCTATTGTATCCGCGCACACGGGCTAGAACGCAAACGCGGCCGCGATGTCGCAAGAAATCAGCAGGTCGGCATTTGCATCCTGATCGGTGGGAGCGAGATTGCAAATGGCCAGGGTATCGCCGGTAAAGTAGCGCGTAAGGCCCGCCGCCGGATACACCACGAGCGAGGTCCCGCCCACGATGAGGACATCGGCCGCGGCAATGGCGGCGACGGCGCCGGTCAGCACGCGCTCGTCGAGCGGCTCCTCGTAGAGCACCACATCGGGCTTAATGCGCCCGCCGCACGCAGGACACACGGGCACGCCCGCGGCGTCCTCGTGCTCGCGCGAGCAAATCCACTCGGCGCTATAGACCGCGCCGCACGACTGGCAAATGTTGCGATGGACCGATCCGTGCAGCTCAAACACTCGCTGTGAGCCGGCCATCTGATGCAGGCCGTCGATATTTTGCGTCACCACGGCGTCGAGCTTGCCGGCGCGCTCCAGCTCGGCCAGCTTGGTGTGGCAGCGGTTGGGTTTAGCGTTGAGCGCGATCATCTTGGTGCGGTAAAAGTCGAAGAACTCGGCCGGATGCGCCTCGTAAAAGCTATGCGAGAGCATGGTCTCGGGCGGATAGGCAAACTGCTGGTGATATAGGCCGTCCACGCTGCGGAAATCGGGGATGCCACTCGCCGTGGAAACGCCCGCGCCGCCAAAGAAGACCACGCGCTTGTGGGTGCCGAACAGCTCCGCCAGCGCGGCGGAGGCCTGTTTGGAGTCCGTTATCGCCTGCGTCATATGAGTCCTCCGTCCTTGTTGGTCGGGCAGCGTCGGGCGATGTCCCAGCATGCGGCCTTTGGGTCAGCACGCGCGGTGCCCACCACCGCCCCTGTTGCGCTAATCTTAAGCCTGCCAACCCCGTCGAAAGGACACCATGCCTCAGACTTACACTTTCGCCTCGTGGAACGTCAACGGCCTGCGCGCCGTGCTCAAAAAGGACCCGAGCTTTATCCAGATCGCGCAAGAACTCGACGTCGATATCCTGGCGTTGCAAGAGACCAAGTTGCAAGAAGGCCAGGTTGATATTGACCTGCCCGGCTATCGCCAAACCTGGAGCTACGCCGAGCGTAAAGGCTATTCGGGCACTGCGGTCTTTAGCCGCCAGGAACCGCTGCGCGTGCTGCACGCCGACGCGCTGTTACCCTACGCCGGCGAGGGCGAGGCGGCCGAGCTCGTCGCCCAAGCCGCAACCGAGGGCCGCGTCTGCGCGTTGGAGTTCGACAAGTTCTGGTTTGTGGATGTCTATACGCCCAACGCCCAAAACGAGCTCGCGCGCATCGATGTGCGCATGGCCTGGGACGATGCCTATCGCGGCTTTTTGAGCGCGCTTGAGCGCGAGACCGGCAAGCCCGTGGTGACCTGCGGCGACTTTAACGTAGCGCACGAAGAGATCGACCTTAAGAACCCCAAGTCCAACCGCGGCAACGCAGGCTTTTCGGACGAAGAGCGTGGTAAGTTTACCGAGCTGCTCGACGCCGGTTTTACCGATACCTGGCGCGCGGCAAACCCCGACGTCGAGGGTGTCTACAGCTGGTGGAGCTATCGCTTTAATGCCCGCAAGAACAACGCCGGCTGGCGCATCGATTACTTCCTGGTGAGCGACGCAATCGCCGGCAACGTGCGCGACGCCGGCATCCGCGGCGATATCTTCGGCAGCGACCACTGCCCCGTCACCCTCACGCTAGAGCTCTAGCGCCAAGCAATTCCTGGGGGACAGAGGAAAACAGATCATGTGACCCCTCTCCCCCTATAAGTTGCGGTGGAGTAGTTCCTGTTTGGGCAGCAAATAGCCAAAAACGAGAACTATTCCACCGCAAGTTCGTGTGGGAACGCGAAATGCCCTACAGTCCGTATTTCACGACGACACGGTTAATGCGACGGCACCAAGGCTTGTACAAGGCGGCCAAAAACACGCAGGTCGCAAGGCCGTGCGTGATATCGAACGGCACCGCCGTGGCAAGACGTGCCGCGGCACCCGCCCAAGTAAGCGGCTGTACAAAACCAATGATGTCATACGCGTTGATCACGACGCCATAGAGCAGGCCCGACGCAAAGCCGTACGCCAGCAGCGCTGGCATGCGCACGGTGCCGTCGGCGCGGTCGAACGCACCCGCATACGCCAGCACACCGCCAACGTATCCCACGAGCCCCCAGGCATACATCTGCCACGGCGTCCACATGCCCTGCCCAAAAAAGAAATTGCTGGTCAGCGCTGCCAGCGCGCCAACCATAAAACCATTGCGGCGACCAAGCGTCGCCCCCGCGATAATGGCGATGGCGCTCACCGGTTTAAAGTCGGGAATGGGCCCAAACAGGATGCGCCCCGCCGCCGCCAGCGCCGCCAGCACCAGCGTGGGCATAATCTGGCGCAAACCCGGACGAGATGCCTCGTAACCCGCAAAGAACAGCGCAAGTACCAACGCCACCACAACCAGC
>JAXKHW010000114.1:0-12684 GCA_036549635.1 Collinsella sp.
CGACGTCATCCCAGTGATACCCGAGCTTAGCCATACGCACGGCGGCGGGCACCTCGGCGTCCTCGGCGGGCGTTGCCGCGGCAGGCCTATCGAGCGCGTCGACGGTCAGCGTCTCCTCGGCAATCCAGTCGCGATAGGGCTTTTCTTTGGCGTAACGGGCGCGCAGCTCGTCGTTGTAAATGACGCGCCCGCGGGCAAAGTCGACCTCGAGCATCTGGCCCGGCCCCAGGCAGCCGCTCGTCAGGATGTTCTCGGGGCTCACCTCGATGGTGCCCACCTCGCTCGCCAGCATAAAGCGACCGTCGCGCGTCACATAGTAGCGGGCGGGACGCAGGCCGTTACGGTCGAGAGCAGCACCCAGCGTGCGGCCGTCGGTAAAGGCGATGGCGGCCGGACCGTCCCAGGGCTCCATGAGCATGGACTGGTAGGCGTCGTAGGCGCGGCGCTCCTCACTCAGGCTGTCGTTGTGGTCCCACGGCTCGGGCAGCAACATGGATGCGGCGCGCGTGAGCGGACGACCGTTCATGACCAGGAACTCGAGCACGTTGTCCAGAATCGCGGAGTCGGAACCCTCGCGGTTGATGATGGGCATCACACGCTCAAGATCGTGCTGCAGCACGGGGCTGTACAGATTGGGCTCGCGGGCGCGAATCCAGTTGACGTTGCCCTTGAGGGTGTTGATCTCGCCGTTGTGGATGATAAAGCGGTTGGGGTGCGCGCGCTCCCAGCTGGGCGTGGTGTTGGTGGAGTAGCGCGAGTGAACGAGCGCCACGGCCGTCTTGACGGCGGCGTCGTTGAGATCGATGAAGAAGCGGCGCATCTGCGTGGCGACGAGCATGCCCTTGTACACGATGGTGCGCGAGCTCATAGAGCACACGTAGAAGATCTTGTCACGCAGGGCAAACTCGGCGTCGGCCTTTTTCTCGATGGTGCGGCGGCACACGTACAGGCGGCGCTCAAAGGCGTCACCTGCCGGCGTGTCGTCCGGGCGGCCCAGGAAGGCCTGCAGGATGGTAGGCATGCAAGCGCGGGCCGTCTCACCCAGGTCGTGCGGGTCGACGGGCACCTCGCGCCAAAAGAGCAGCGGCACGCCGGCCTCGGCGCAGCCCTCCTCAAACACGCGACGGGCATCCTCTACGCCCTTGTCGTCCTGCGGGAAGAACAGCATGGCCACACCGTAGTCGCCCTCTGCCGGCAGAATCTGGCCGCACTTTTGAGCCTCTTTACGGAAAAAGTGATGCGGAACCTGGAACAGGATGCCGGCGCCGTCGCCGGTGTTCTTCTCGAGTCCCGTGCCGCCGCGGTGCTCCAAGTTGACCAGAATGGACAGTGCATCGTCCAGAATCTGGTGATGGCGCTCACCGTTGATATCGGCGAGCGCGCCGATGCCACATGCATCGTGGTCGAATTCGGGGCGATAAAGGCCCTGCTGCTGAGCGGAATCTGCCTGCATCGCGATCCTCCCCTAGATATTTTGACAGTCAGTTGAATAGGCATACTAGGGGCATCGCCGGCCCGTTGTGTTTCCCACCCGTTTCGAAACAATCGCGTAACGCGCGCGGGACATCTACGTCTTGCCATCAAACGCGTACATCAGCCTCCAAACATGTCAAAAAACGACATCTTTGGAGGCTGACGTACACCTTTTGGAGCAGAACAGCATGTCCCCAATGCACCAACCCATCCCCGCTGGACCAATATTTTGTTAGTCGTGGTTAACTTTTTAGCCTAAAACGGGTATCCTTTGCGGCGTCAAACAAACGGCACGCGTCCCGTGCCACATTAAGGAGGCCCCTATGGCAAACCAGGCAGACCGGCAGACGATGCAACTCGTCCTTATCCGTCACGGAGAATCCGAGTGGAACAAGCTCAACCTGTTCACCGGCTGGACCGATGTCGAGCTCACCGACACGGGCCGCGAAGAGGCGGCGGCAGGCGGCCGCGCCCTCAAGGAAGCGGGCTTCGACTTTGACATCTGCTACACCTCGCGCCTCAAGCGCGCGATCCACACCCTCAACATCGTGCTCGGCCAGATGGACCACGAATGGCTGCCCGTCATCAAATCCTGGAAGCTCAACGAGCGCCACTACGGCGCGCTGCAGGGTCTCAACAAGGCCGATGCCGCGGCGGAGCACGGCGACGAGCAGGTGCTCATCTGGCGCCGTTCCTTCGATGTCTGCCCGCCGGCGCTCGAGCCGGGCGACGGTCGCGACCCTCACACACAGGAGCAATACCGTGATGTCGCACCCGACCAGCTGCCCTATACCGAATGCCTCAAGGACACGATAGCCCGCGCCTGGCCTTATTTCGAAGACGAGATTCGCCCCCAGATGCTCGCCGGCAAGCGCGTGCTCATCGCCGCACACGGCAACTCCCTGCGCTCACTCGTCATGAAGCTCGAGCACCTCACGCCCGAGGAGATCCTCAAGGTCAACATCCCCACCGGCGTGCCGCTTGTCTACACCTTCGACACCGATTTCAACGTCCTCGACAAGCGCTACATCGGCGACCCAGTGACCATCGCCGCCAAGATTGACGCCGTGGCCAATCAGGGCAAAGCGCACAAGTAGCCCCAACCCAAATCCGACGCGTGGCGCCGCACGGCCCAGATGCGACGTCACGCCGCCCATACGCAGGAGCGCACCATGCTCAACCATCTCAAACAACACTTTGGCTCCCGACGCACCGGTGGTCACGGAGGCCTAGACATTGCGCGGCACATCGGCCCCGGGCTGCTCGTAACCGTCGGCTTTATCGACCCGGGCAACTGGGCCTCCAATATGGCAGCGGGCTCGCAGTTTGGCTACACGCTGCTGTGGATCGTCACGCTGTCCACGATTATGCTCATTGTGCTGCAGCACAACGCGGCGCACCTGGGCATCGCCACGGGCGCCTGTCTTGCCGAGGCCACGACACGTTACCTCCCCCGCTTCGTTGGGCGCACGGTGCTCGCCAGTGCCTATCTCGCGACCATCGCCACCGCCATGGCCGAAGTCCTGGGTGGCGCGATTGCCCTTCAAATGCTCTTTGGGCTGCCCGTGCGCGCGGGCTGCGTCATCGTGGCGGCAGCATCGATGGCGATGCTCATGACGAGCTCCTACAAGCGCGCCGAGCGATGGACCATCGCCTTCGTAGGCGTGGTAGGACTCTCGTTTTTGGCCGAGCTTGCGCTGGTCCAGGTCGACTGGCCGCAGGCCGCCGCAAGCTGGATCACACCCAGTATGCCCACCGGCTCGGCCGCGATTATCGTAAGTGTCCTAGGCGCGGTCGTTATGCCCCACAACCTCTTCCTGCACTCCGAGGTCATCCAATCTATGCACTTCGAAGGCCAAGGCGAGCAAGTTATCGAAGAACGCCTGCGCTACGAACTCTTCGACACGCTCTTTTCGATGGGCGTGGGCTGGGCAATCAACTCGGCCATGGTCATCCTGGCCGCAACGACCTTCTTTGCGCACGGCATTGTCGTAGACGACCTCGCCGTCGCGGCGGCCACGCTCTCCCCCATCTTGGGCCCGGCGAGCTCGACCATCTTTGCGGTAGCGCTGCTGTTCGCGGGACTATCGAGCAGCGTGACAGCGGGCATGGCAGCGGGCACCATCACCGCGGGCATGTTCGACGAGGAATACGACATCCACGACCGACATTCTTCGATCGGGGTGGCAGTCTGTTTCGCCGGTGCAGTGGCGGCGTGTCTGGTCGTCCCAAATCCTTTTGAGGGTCTCATCTGGAGTCAGGCACTGCTGTCGCTTCAGCTGCCGATTACGGTCTTTGTGCTCATACGGCTCACCAGCTCACGCCGCGTCATGGGCAAATACGCCAACTCGCGCCCGCTCAACGCGTTGCTCGTAGGGATCGGTGCCATCGTGACGATTCTCGACATCGTGCTGCTAACGGGGATGTAATTGGGATGGCGTGACTGTCCAGATATAACGTCTCAATCTGTAACACGTAAGGCCGTTTTAAACCGTCAGATAAATCAAAAGGGTCCCGGCCGGAATATCCAGCCGGGACCCTTGGACAGAGCTATGTTCGGCTTTCGCCGTGTGCCTGCGAGCTACTCCTCGACAAGCTCAAACTGATCGGGGCCGACGCCGCACACCGGGCACACGTAGTCCTCGGGCAGCTCGGGCGTGTCGACCTCAACCTCGTAACCGCAAACGACGCACACAAACTTATACGTCTTCTTCTCCTCAGCCATGATGTTCTCCTCTCGAACGCGACTGGTGATGTACTTCATTTATTAGTATAGATTCTCAATAATATAATGCAAGTATTTTTAACACATTTCTAGCCTTGATACGAGGATGCCTTCGGAGGCGTCTTGCCCTTCAGGACCTTGTGGTAGTAATCGTAGGTGAGCGGCGTCTCGTCGCTCAGGCGCTCGGCATCCTCGACCTCGCCAATAAACAGCAGATGCGTGCCCACATCCACAGTGTCGATCAAACGGCAGCTAAACAGGGCCGCCGCGTGCTCGGGCACATAGGGCATGCCCAGAGCCGTCTCGCGGGTCTCGTATTTGGCAAACTTGTCATAATCGCTGCTGGTGCGGAACCCAAAGTTACCGATGTAGAGCATGTCGGCCGTCTGATCGATCACGGTCAGCGCGAACGCTTTGGCCGATGCGATAACGCCCGAGGTGACATTGTCCTTGTTCACGGCAACCGAAATACGCGGCGGCATGGACGTCACCTGCACCGCAGTGTTGATGACGCAGCCGGCGCGCAACCCGTCTGCCGCAGCGCTCACCACGTACAGACCGCTCGGCATGGTAAAGAACGCAGTTTTGTCCATAACGATCACTCCCCTAGCTCGGGTTGGAACCTCATGAATGTATGTACCCACAAAAAAGGCGGCACCCATAACGGACGCCGCCTTTGAGACATATGTGTCAGAACAGTAAGAATGATAAGACGCCCGCAGTTGCGGTGAAATAGGGACTGAATAGCCCCTCAAACAGGCAAAACAGTCCGTATCTCACCGCAACTTATATAGAGCGCCTACCGGTTGCGTTCCTTGAGGGCGCGGTCGATCTCGCGTTGGACATCACGCTTGGCCATGTCCTCGCGCTTGTCGTAGAGCTTCTTGCCGCGACCCAGACCCAGCAGCAGCTTTACGCGGCCGTCGGTATTAAAGTAGAGCTCCAACGGAACCAGCGCATAACCACGGTTGCGAAGTTTGCCGTCAAGAAAGTCGATCTCCTTGCGGTGCAGCAGCAGACGACGCCGACGGTCGGGATCGCGATTCCACACGCCACCATGGCTATAAGGGTGGATATGCAGTCCGACGAGCCAGCACTCGCCGCCACGAATCAGCGCAAAAGTGTCAGTGATCTGACAGGCGCGCTCGCGAATCGACTTGACCTCGGTGCCGCTCAGCTCAATACCGCACTCAAACGTCTCATCGATAAAGTACTCGTGATGTGCCGAGCGATTCTTGGAAATGAGTTTGCGCTCGCGCTTACTGGGCATCGCCGGCCTCCTTGGCGCCATCGGCGTTTGAGCCCGCAGCCTCGCGCTTTGCCTTGCGCTCGGCATTGAGCTCAGCATCGCTCTCGCGCACCAGTTTGATAATCGCCGCGCAGGCCTCCTCGCCCACCAAGTCGCGAGCACGCACCGTCAGGCGCGTCGCCTCCTGCTTGTCGCCGTCGCTTGCAGCATCGGTCGCACACATAATCAGGCAGATGGCAATCTCGGCCGAAGGTGAGGTCGGCACGCCCTGCAGGGCGAGCTCACCCATCACGTGGTCGTCGCTCTCATCAGCGGCATCCGGATAGGTGGTATGGATCTTGTTGAGCAGGCGCGTCGTATGCGCATCGTTGGGCGCCAGACGCAGCACCAGACGCGCGCAGCCCACGGCAGCCGAAACGTTCTCGGTCTCGGGCTCCAAGAAGTACTGACCTAGATTGGCGTAAGCGCGGGCGGCGCACTTGCCATCGCTTGCACGCTCCAGCACCGAGAACGAGAGCGATGCCCATTCCTGCTTGTCCTCGAGTGCGCGGAACAGCTCGGCCAGATCCAGGCGATAGTTGCAGTTCATGGGGTCCCAACGCACAGCCTGCATCAGGGCATTACGAGCGCTCACATAATCCTGCTGGCGAATGTAGGCAAACGCCATATCAGAGTACAGGCGGTCAAACGGCACCTCGACCTGCACGAGCTCGCGCGGATCCTTCTCCACGCGGCGATAGGCCAAGCGCTCAAACTTGCTATCGAAGCTAAAGTATTGGCGCTTCTCCTCCGTCTTGCACTCGGCGTCGATATACTCCTCGGCGAGCTCCACCAGACGCTCCAGCAGCGGCGTCGCCGTAGCTAGGTCGCCCTGCGCCAGATAGTTCTCGGCATACGTGATGTCTTGCAAGCTGATAGGCAGGTCCATGACAACTCCTCGGTCCGGGCGGCAGACTCAACGCACGCCTTAAACATCGGTCAATACACAAAACCCGGGTCTCTTACGAGGCCCGGGCGTTCAATTTTGGTAGCCCGTACCAGATTCGAACTGGTGATCTCCGCCTTGAGAGGGCGGCGTCCTAAACCGCTAGACGAACGGGCCATATGTAGCAAATGCAATGGCTGGGATGGAGGGAGTCGAACCCCCATTGACGGAACCAGAATCCGCTGTCCTGCCATTAGACGACATCCCAATGACTGCATCGCTGCGCTCGGCTGTGCCTTTGCGCAAGAAAGAAATATACGGGAAGTCCCGCCGTGACGCAAGCCCTAATTTTGACTTTTTTGAAATTCAGTCAAATTGGCCTAATTTAGTCCAACCCGTGAAGGACCTGTGAAGCCAACCGCTGTACACGAAGGGCAAAACACCGCGAGCGGTAGCCGTCAACCGTTGGCAGATTCTACCGTGAAAACGATAGCACCAGGCAACACAATCGAGGTATCAATGATCGCGTAGATATCGAGGCGCCATGGACGAAGAGCTTGATTACCTATGGGAGACCCTGGGCCTCGAGATCACTGCCGACCTTTGGCCCGAACGGGACAAAATTCACCCCACGTTACGCCCCGCCATTACTGTGGTGCAGGCAAAATACCGCCGTGCATCCTTTTTAATCATGCGGATGTCATGGCACGCGGGACTCCCCGACCTTAAGCGAATCCAGGCAAGCCTCGTCGAGCTGTCCGGCATGCCGACCGTCATATCCGAGGCGCACCTGGAGCAGCGCCAGCGCGAGCGACTGCAACAGCAGCGGATTCCCTTTATCTGCCCCGGCATTCAGGCATATCTGCCCTTTATGGACGAGGAGTACTGGAGCGGCAAGCCCAACAAGCACATAAAGGTCTACGATCCGCACGAATGGGCGCGGCTGGCGGACTGACTGGGGCAGGCCCGCCGGCGGAAAGTGCGTCCCAGATTTCAAGCTCAAACTGGTCCCCACTTTCCCGTCGAGCCCTCAACCGGAAACCGTGTCCCACAATCGAAGCTCAGAATGGGACGTGCTTTCCGCAACCGGCCACTTTGGGAAAGTACATCCCATTCTGGAAGCGAATTCCGGGTCGCACTTTCCGCAGCCGCTACAGCAACGCCTCGGCCCAAGCCGCTTCCTTAAACCCAGGAATCGCAAAGTCGTCGTCCACCAGCAGCGGACGCTTGACCAGCATGCCGTCGGTCGCCAGCAGCTCGTAGCACTCCTGATCCGTCATGCCCGCATCCAGACGCGCCTTCAGGCCCAGCTCTCGATATTTCATGCCCGACGAATTAAAGAAGCGCCGCACCGGCAGCCCCGAACGAGCAATCCAGGTCGCAAGCTCATCAGCCGTGGGATTGTCCAAAACGATATCGCGATCGATATACTCTACCCCATGTTCGTCCAGCCATGCCTTGGCCTTCTTACAGGTCGAGCACTTGGGATATTCAACAAACAATACCGCCATGGGATTTCCTTTCTTAGAGAAAACAGGTGTCTGGAAAACTGCACATCGACGACCACTCGCGATTGCAGCCGTTATTGTAGTCAATGTCGAAGCATAGGCAGTCGCGATGTCTCGTCTTAAGGCTAGCGCCTCGCATGGGCGCCGATCGGCCGAGTCGCATGGCGCACCAACGCCGCTGCCAGCAATACCAACAGCATGGCGGTGACATAGCCCGCAGCATCGAATCCTAAATCGATAACGTCGAAATGCCTGCCGGGAACAAAGATCTTATGCACCTGATCGCCAACGGAGCAGGCGGCGCAAAAGAGCAATACGGGCACGCAACGGGAGCATACGCTCCACGGACGCCTGGAAAGGCAAACCACGACCACGGAGGCGAATAATCCGACGAAGAAAAACTCTACGGTATGGGCAACGCGACGGACGTTTGTGCCCACCCACATGCGAATGGAAGCAAGTCGGCCAGACCGGACATTCGAGGCAGCCGAATCGGCGCCCCCGGTCATTCCGTTCTCTGTCTGGGCTTCACCCGTGGCATCAGCAGCCTGAACGCCCGTAGCCTGACCCTCCACCACACGCGCGGTGGACTCGCTCAGCAACGACGTCTCCACCGCATTTTGCTCCGTCAGCACCCAGATGCCCGCCAGCGTTGCAACGAACAGAACAATCGCGGTCCATCCGATTATTTGTTTTACGCGCGCCAAGGGCCAACCTCCTTTTTTTGAATATCAGCGAGTGTAGCCCCAAATGGCATCGTCACCGTATCAAAATTTGAATCGCAACAGGAAGCGACAAAGCGACGCAAGCCCCTACCCCGCCTCGCGCATCCAGCGATCGAACGTCCCCACGCACACGCCCAGGCATTTTGCTGCCTGGCTGCGGGTAATATCGCCTGCCTCATAGCTATCGCGCACCAGCTCAAACTGAGGAGGGCACGGCTTGCGAGGTCGACCGAAACGAACCCCTCGCGCCCGCGCCGCTGCAATTCCCTCCGCCTGGCGCCGATGGATATTCTCGCGCTCCACCTGCGCCACGTAGCTCAGCAGTTGCAGCACAATATCGGCAATCAGGGTGTTGGTCACATCCGGCGCGCCGCTGGCCCTGGCGCGCGTGTCAAGCAATGGCATGTCCAACACCACAATGGCAACCCCGAGCTCCTTGGTAATGCGTCGCCATTCCTCAAGAATCTCGGAGTAATTACGGCCAAGTCGGTCGATAGAAAGCACCACCAGCACGTCCCCGTCTCCCAGAACGTGCAGCAGCTCGCGATAACGCGGTCGATCGAAGTCCTTGCCGCTCGCATGGTCGGCATAAATATTCGCCGAGCCCACGCCATAGGCGCCCAGCGCATCCAGCTGCCGATTAAGATTCTGATCGCGCGAACTCACCCGCGCATAACCGTACACCGTCGCCATCTCATCCCCGCTTTCTTGTAAACCTGCCAAAAAGGGACAGGTTTATTTTGGTAGGTTCTACCTCTCAAATAGCAGGTAAGCGGGCGGCCGAGCAGACGGCAAGGTAGCCACGATTCAAATGCGAAGGGCGGTCCCGAAAGGCCGCCCTCCGCTCCCCCACCATGAGTCGGGATTTGGCTAATGGATAAGCTTAAAGTCCAAGTGCCCACGCGTGGTATTGACGCGCGAGACCTCGACAATCACGCGCTGCCCCAGCTCGTAACGAGTCCCCGTGTCGGCGCCCGTCAGCGTAAGCGCGTCCTCGTCGAACTCGAACCACTCGTTGCCCAGGCTCTTGATCGAAATCAAGCCTTCGACCTGCGTTAGATCCAAGCGCACAAAGAGGCCCATGCTGCTAACCCACGAGACGGTTCCGGCATAGCGCTCGCCCAGACGGTCCTCATAGTACTGGGCAATCTTGATCTTTTGTGTCGCATGGCTGGCGGCATCTGCCGCGCGCTCGGCATCGCTGCATGCGCGGCAGATCTGCGGCAGAATGCGCGGCAGCGACTCGCGCCCCTTGCCGATCAGCCGCGGCGTACGGACCAAGGCGTCCTTGCCGCCGAGCTGCTCGTAGGCCAACTGCAGTTTGAGCACGCGGTGCACCACCAGATCGGGGTAGCGACGGATGGGACTCGTAAAGTGACAGTAGCACGGCGCGGCGAGCGCAAAGTGGCCCTCGTTGCGCGGCTTGTACAGCGCGCGCTGCATGCTGCGCAGAAGCAGCATGTTGACGAGCGGTGCGTTGGCCGTACCGGCGGCAGCATCGACTGCGGCCTGCAGCTCATCGGGACTCCCCAGGGCAATACCGGCAGCACGGCGATCGTCGATGATGCCTAGCTGCGCCAGCGCAACGGCGGCACCGTGCAGGCTATCGGGGCTCGGATCCTCATGCACGCGATAGCAGGCCTCGATATCACGGTCCGCCAGCCACTCTGCAACGCACTCGTTGGCGAGCAGCATGGCTTCCTCGATAAGCGACGTGGCACACGAACGCTCACGCGCCACAATCTGCACGGGCACTCCGTCCTCATCCAATAGAGCGCGAATCTCGGCCGTGTCAAAATCGACTGAGCCGCGGGCGCGACGAATACGACGGCGAAGTTCGGCGAGTTCGTTGGCGGCGACAAGGAAATCGCCGAGGTCGATGTTGTAGCCGCGGGCGATCTCCTCGCACGCAAGACCGCGCTCAAGCGCTTCCTCGCGCGAGATCTCGGCAGCCGCAACATCCTCAGCCGCACCCTCCAGCACCGAATACTCAACCGCGCCGGCACGCACCAGCAGCGCCTCGGCGCCGTCATAGTCCATACGCACACGCGAGCGAATCACGCTGGGGTACGGATCGTAATGCCGCACGCGACCCTGCGCATCGAGCTCGATATCGACGGTAAACGCAAGACGGTCCTCGTCAGGGCGAAGCGAGCACAGGTCACAGGACAGGCGTTCGGGCAGCATGGGAAGCACGCGATCGGCCAGATACACCGATGTCGTGCGATGGCGAGCCTCAAGATCGATATGCCCGTCCCAAGCCACATAGTGTGAAACGTCGGCGATATGCACACCCAGCTTGTAGCCACCCTCGGGCGTACGCTCCAGCGAAATGGCATCGTCAAAGTCGCGCGCGTCGACAGGGTCGATCGTGATGACAAAGCGGTCGCGCAGATCGCGGCGGAGCGGGTCCTTAAGCGCCGCGGACACATCGAGCGAAAGCCCCTCGGCCTCGTCTAGCGCGGCCTCGGGATAGCTATCGGTATAGCCGTAACGCGCCATCACATATTGAACGCCCAAATCGGGCGCGTCATCTCCGCCAATGCGGCGTTCGATCGTCACAGTGCCCGATTCCAGGCGCGTCGGGTAGGTCAAAATGCGCGCGACAACAGCATCACCCGGGTGGACACCCAGACGATCCGCCGAGGTATCCTCGGGCAGAATGAAGAAGTCGGCCTTCAGACGCGAATCGAGCGGCTCGATCACACCGAGCGGACCGGCGGTCTGGTACGTGCCCACCACGCTTATGGCTGCACGCTCAACCACGCCCTCAATCACGGCGCGCCGCTCACCGTGCGGGCTGTTCTTAATGCTCACGGCAACGGTATCGCCATCCATGATCTCGCGCTTACCGCGGCCCATGACCTTGTAGTCGCCGTTTTCGGTTACAACGTAGGCGCTATGCTCATGGAGCTGCACGCGCCCGGTCAGACTCGGACGGCGTTCGCTGCGCACCGGCCCGCGCTTATTGCGAGCTCCACGCTTATGCTTGTTATTGCGCCCCATGGCGCCTCCTAACTATCGATTGCGAACTCCAAAGAGTCTACCCAAATGATTCGCTTTCCTGCCGTCCCCTAGGGATCAAAAAAACGGGCCGCCCCATAAGAGACGACCCGTTGGAAAGGATGAATTCCAGGCATGCCTACACGCGCAGGTAGCGGCGCATGGCGATGGCAGAACCAAAGAGACCGATAATCACGCCGACCAGAATCAGCGCAGCATAGGTCACCAGGTAGTACTGCATCGGCAGGGCAAACGACATCCAGCCGATGCTCTCCTGCAGACGCGGAATCATCAGGTTGCGCAGCAGCTCCAGAACGCCGATGGAAAGCAGCGAGCCCAAAATGGCCTGCAGTACGCCCTCGGTGATAAACGGGCCACGAATGAAGCCGTTGCTGGCGCCGACTAGACGCATAATCGCAATCTCACGACGACGCGCCGTGATGGACAGGCGAATCGTGTTGTTGATGAAGATGAATGCGATAAAGGTCAGAAGGCCAACGAGCACCACGGCGGCGATGCGGATGTAGTTGGTCACCTGGAACAGGCGGCTCACTTCCTCCTGGCCGTACAGCACGCTCGCGTTGACGTCGCCGTCATCCGCGATCTTCTGGAAATCGGCATCCTTCTTGAGCTTCTTGGCCGTGCTCTCGACCTGAGACGGATCGTCCATCTCAATCGCAAACGAGGCGGGCAGCGGGTTCTGGCCGTCGAGCGCGCTCATGGTGGCGTCGGCGTTACCCGACATCTTGCTCGTGTACTCGGCCAGCGCGTCGTCCTTATCCTTATAGGTCACGGACTTGACGTTGCTCCACGTCTTGAGCTCGGCCTCAAAGGCCTGGACGTCTGCCTGATCGGCGTCATCGCTAATAAAGGCATTAATGACAACCTGATCCTCGACGGTACCGATCACGGAGTTCAGCATCGCGGAACCCATAATGAACAGGCCGATGATAAACAGCGAAAGGAAGATCGTGATGACGGCGCCGAGCGAGGTAGTCCAGTTACGGAAGAAGTGGCTGATTGCCTCTTTGAAGGAGTAGCCCACGTTAGTTGGTGCCATAGTTGCCGTAACCTCC
>JAXKHW010000115.1:0-3789 GCA_036549635.1 Collinsella sp.
CGCCCTTGGCAACGAGGCCGTCGAACACACTCAGCAACACCTGAACATCGAGCGGATGCAGGCCGATCGTGGGCTCGTCGAATACGAATACGGCATCATCCTGCACGCGACCCATCTCGCTCGCAAGCTTAAGACGCTGCGCCTCGCCGCCCGAGAGCGCCGGTGTGGGCTCACCGAGTGTGAGATAGCCCAGGCCCAGGTCGTGCAAGGTCTGCAAGCGCGCCTGAACCTTCTTGAGTCCCACCGTGGCGTCGAGGGCCTCGTCCACACTCATGTCCATGAGCTGCGGCAACGTAAGCAGACTCCCGTCCTTGCCCTCGCGATGGATATGCGAAGCCGCGTCTGCATAACGCGAGCCGCGACATGCCGGGCAGACGATCTCGACGTCGGGCAAAAACTGCACGTCGAGCGATATCGAGCCCGTGCCGTCACACGTAGGGCAGCGCAAGGCGCCAGTGTTGTAACTGAAGGCGCCCGCCTTGTAGCCGGCTGCCTTGGCTTCGGGCGTACGGGCGAAGGCGCGACGCAGCTCATCATGGATGTCGGCATAAGTCGCCACCGTCGAGCGCACGTTGGCGCCGATGGGAGTGGCGTCAATCAGGTTGGCGCGGGCAATGCCTTCGGCATCGACCCAGCGCACGTGTCTTGGCAGACGCTCGCCATCTGCCTGCGCCTTGAGTGCCGGAATGAGCGTCTCAAGCACCAGCGTCGTCTTGCCCGAACCCGAAACGCCCGTCACCGCAACGAGACGGCCGCGCGGGATATCGACTTCGAGCGGTTTGACGGTATGGATGGTATCGGTTGCCATACGGATGTGGCCCTGGTCGAACATTTCCTCGTCAGTCACCTGCGGACGCAAGCGCTTGGGCTCGGCGCGCAAAAACGGGGCGATGCGGCTGCCCTGCGATTGCTCGACCTCGTCTACCGTGCCAGCGGCAATCACATTACCACCACCCGCTCCGGCAACGGGGCCCATCTCGACCAGATAGTCGGCTTCCACCAGTACGCGCGTATCGTGGTCGACAACAACCACGGTGTTGCCGTCATCCACCAGATCGCGCATCACGCCCACCAAGCCGTCGACATTGGCGGGATGCAAGCCGATCGAAGGCTCGTCCAGCACATAGAGCACGCCCGTCGATCGGTTGCGCACCACGCGGGCGAGTTGCACGCGCTGGCGCTCACCCGTGGAGAGCGTGGCACCAGCGCGGTCGAGTGAAAGGTAATCGAGACCCAAGTCGACCAGGCGACGGGCCGCGCCCAAAAATGAATCGCAGATATCCATCGCCATGGGCCGCATCTCGACCGGCAAGGATGAGGGCACCCCGCGCACCCACTCGACCGCATCACCAAGCGTCATGGCCCCGGCCTGTGCCAGATTGATACCGCGCACCTGAGGCTGGCGCGCAGCCTCGGAGAGACGCGTGCCGCCGCAATCGCGGCATGCTCCCTCGCGCAAAAAGCGTGCAACGCGTTTGAGGCCCTTGTCGTCCTTAACCTTGGCGAGCGCATTCTCAACGGTATAGACGGCGTTGTAATAGGTAAAGTCGAGCGGCGTGGCGCCCTCGCCGTTTTTGGGAACGTAGAGAATGTGCTTCTTAACCGCCGGACCGTGGAACACGATGTCGCGCTCTTGAGGCGTGAGCTGGTTAAACGGCACGTCGGTGCGCACGCCCATCTCGCCGGCGACCTGCTTCATCAAATCCCACATGAGCGTACCCCAGGGAAGCACCGCACCTTCGTTGATGGTCTTTGACTCGTCGGGCACCAGGCTCGCCTCGTCCACCTCGCGCATGACACCGGTGCCGCCACAGGTGGGGCATGCACCGCCACTGTTAAAGGCAAGGTCCTCGGCGCTCGGGGCGTAGAACTCGCGGTCGCACGTCGGACACGTGAGCGACAGGCCAGCCGCTACGTTGAGGCTTGGCTCCACACGCGCCCCGCAATGCGGGCACACGTGATGGGCGCAACGGCTAAAGAGCAGACGCAGGCTGTTGTTGAGCTCGGTCATGGTGCCAAAGGTGGAGCGCACGCCCGGCACGCTCGGACGCTGGTGCAGCGCGAGCGCCGCCGGTACGTGCAATACCTCATCCACCTGAGCGTGCTCGGCCTGCGTCAAACGACGGCGGGTATAAGTGCTGAGTGCTTCCAAGTAGCGACGCGAGCCCTCGGCATAAAGAACCCCCAGCGCCAGCGAACTCTTGCCCGAACCCGACACGCCGGCAATACCCACAAGCTTTCCCAGCGGGATATCAATATCGATGTCCTTGAGGTTATGGACACGTGCGCCACGCACCTCGATAGCCTGCGGGCTCATCTTCTGTTCCGTCACCTTTATCACCCTACTCATGCCATAAAACTCGATCGCGAATGTACGCACCCAGCATGGGCACGGTAAACCGGACGAGGCCGTATCCAGCAGCCTCGATGACGC
This sequence comes from Collinsella sp., assembly GCA_036549635.1. Classification (GTDB taxonomy): domain Bacteria; phylum Actinomycetota; class Coriobacteriia; order Coriobacteriales; family Coriobacteriaceae; genus Collinsella. The sequence continues at coordinate 2,435 of JAXKHW010000115.1, forward strand.
GCTCGCGAATCAGGCTTGCGCGATATTTACTCGCCCAGCTCTGGGTACGATCACAGCGCTCAATGATGTCCGCCATGCGCGTCGGTTTGCCCTCGTCAACCGCCATGGCCTCGATAAAGAGGCGCTGTGGACTACGCAGCCCGTAATACAAGGGAGCGTCCACTGCTTCATAGAACTCGGAGATGGCATCCGCGTGCCCAGCCTCAACATCGCGCTCTTCAATGACCCGCGAGTCACGCCGGACGGCAGACCTCCACATGTAATATCCCACCAGCTGAACCATATAGGGATGCCCCATGCTCTTGTGTGCCGCAAGGTCCGCTGTCTCCGCGTCAACGTAAAGGCCAGTATCTTTGACCGTCTGGATATATGATTCGCGCACCTTGGGCAAAGATATCGCCCCCAGCGTACGCTGCTGGGCACGCCGCAAAAACGTTACGCTCGGCTCTTCGAGCAGATCGTCAACCATGCTGGGTAAGCCGGCGAACACCAGCGCAAGACCGCGCTGGTCGCTATCGGGCAAGCCCGTGGCATCTTGGTCTCCGAGCACCTGCTGATAGAGAACGGCAAGAGCCGCCAGTTCCTCGATAGACGCCGATTGCGCCTCGTCAATCGCAAACAGTATGCCCTTGCCTGGACCGAGCTTCTTGAGGCGCTCGTTGACCAGCCCTCGCAACGTTTCGCCCTTTGCCCGCGCCGCCTCGATCGACATCCGGCCAAACGACGGACCGAACTCCATTGACGTCACAACGGGCTTATTCGAGTGAAGCGCGTCGGCCAATCGGTCGCATAAGCCAAGCGAAGCGGAATCGGAGATAACCGCCCATCCGCGCTCGCTGGCTAGACGTTGCAGCTCCCGCAGGAGAACCGTTTTGCCGCAGCCGCGGTTTCCCGTAATGAGCATGAGCCTACCCGGCGCTCCGGCGCCGTTATCGAGCCCTTCCTCGAAATCTTCGACGACCGACTCGCGACCGATGAGTATCGGAGGCCGCTTGCCAGCCGTGGGCTTAAAGGGATTTGGATTCATGTCGGCCTCCTCGGATTGGCAAACCCTGGTAATAGTTATACCAACTTATACCGAGTTATACCAATAGCATGTGACAAAGGAACTGTCCCTTTGTCACATGTGGCCGAAAAACTCGGCGTCTGCTGCTCGCCAGGGGCGGAAGGTGGCGGGATCGATCTTTACGTGCGCCGCGGCGGGTACGTCGTACCATTTGACCGTGTAACCGGCGCCGTGAGAGCAAAAGACCGAGTCGGGCGTGTTGGGCAGATCGGCCTCGGGCTCATAGGCGGCAGCCTCGATTACGCGCTCGGCATCATGGCAAGCCGCATAGCCGGCAAACTCCAGGTAC
>JAXKHW010000008.1:0-2877 GCA_036549635.1 Collinsella sp.
CACCGCCGTCAACGCGTTCCTCAGGGCGCTCGTCCGAGAGGGCGGGATGCCGTTCGAGATGAGGGTCAGGACGCCGGCGCCCGACGGGGAGACGGCGAGATAGCCGGCAGGCCGGCATGTCAATCCTGGTCTAACAGAGCCAAACAAAATGGCCGCATGCGAACCCGTGGAGGGATTCTCATGCGGCCGACAGGGGGTATGCGGCAAAAGTTAGGCCATGAGCAGGCCGGTCTCCGCGACGTTCTTGTACCAGTACGCGCTCGCCTTGGGATAGCGCTTCTGGGTCTCAAAGTCGATGTAGAACAGGCCGTAACGTTTGTTATAGCCGTTGGTCCAGGAGAACTGGTCCTGCAGCGACCACACAAAGTAACCGTCGACGTTTACGCCGCCGTCGATTGCCTTGAGGATCCATGCGAGATGCTGACGCATGTAGTCGATGCGAGGGGCGTCGTCGATAAAGCCGTCCTCAAAGTCGTCCTTATAGCCCATACCGTTCTCGGTGATGTAGATCTTCTTGTAGTTGGGGTAATCGTTCTTAATGCGCAGCAGCAGGTCGTAGAGGCCCTCGGGATAGATGATCCAGTCCCAATCGGTGGTGGGTACGCCTTCGCGCACGCATGACTCGCCCACGCCCTTGAGGAACCAGCGCGAGGAGCCCTTGTCGCCGGTGCCATTGTGGTTGATGTCGTTTTCGCCCTCGGCGGCACGCAGGAACTGGCACTTGTAGGTATTGACGCCCAGGCAATCGTTGTAGGGGAGCGCGGCGGTCAGCGCGGCGATGTCCTCGTCGCGGACGTCGAGCTCGCCGCCAGCGATATGGGCCAGCTTGGTTGCGGCTTCCATGGTGTCGGCTGCATAGTGGCCGCGGAAAGTGGCGTCGAGCACCCAGCGGTTGTTGATGACGTCGGCCATGCGGGCGGCCTCGCAGTCGGCAGCGCTGTTGGGATCGAGGGGGTACTTGGGCTCCAGGTTCTGGACAATGCCGATCTCGCCCTCAAAGCCGCCCTCATGGAAGGCGACGACAGCCTTGGCGTGGGCCACCATCATGTTGTGCATGAGCTGGAAGGCCTTGTCCAGGCGATACTTCTCGCCGTGCGGCCAGTTGCCGACGATAAAGCTGCCCTCGGCGGTCGCGGGGATCTCGTTAAAGGTAAACCAGTGCTTGACCTCGGTGAACTCGGCAAAGCAGAACTTGGCGTACTCGACAAAGGCGTCGATCGTCGTGCGCGTCAGGAAGCCCTCGCCGCCGTTCTGGTAAAAGGCCTCGGGCGTATCGAAGTGATCGAGCGTGACATAGGGGATAACGCCGGCTTTATTGCAGGTGGCGAAAAGCTCGTGATAGAAGGCGACACCCTCGGGGTTGATCTCGCCGGTGCCACTGGGGAAGATGCGGCTCCAAGCGATGGAGACGCGGATACCGTTGATGCCGAAACGCTGGCACAGGTCGATATCGACCGGGTACTTGTTGTAGAAATCGCTTGCGGGGTCGGGGGAGAAGCGACCCTGGGCTGCCAGGAAATCGTCCCAGGGCACTTTGCCCTTGCCGTGCGTACGGGTCTCGCCCTCAACCTGGTAAGCAGCGGTGGCGCCGCCAAACACAAAGCCGTCGGGGAACTGCATGGGGTTGGTCATGAGTCATCCTTTCTGTGGGATACGAATAGGGGGAGGTGCCCGAACTGGGGATCCGGGCACCAACAGAGGGAGGAACTAGTCGAGGTTCTCGCGGAGCCACTTGATGGCGCCAGCGGGGTCGCGAGTAAGGTCGATATATTCCTTACCGCGGGGAGCGAGCAGCTTAATGCCCAGACGATCGGTGTCGGCCTTCATGTCGTTGTAGTAGCTACGAACCTGCGGGGCGAGCACGATGACGTCGTACTGATCCATGATGGCAGTGTGCTGGCCATAGGCGCCTGCGGAGGAAGCGATGTTCTCTCCGGTCTGTGCGGCACCTTCCTTGATAGCGTTGGCGAGCATGGCAGAGGTGCCGGCGCCGGCGCACAGGACGAGGACCTTCAGGCCATCGACATCCTTCTTGGCGGATGCATCGGCAGCGGGCTCGGGCTGATCGGCGACAGGCTTGCTGTCGGCGGCAGCGGCGGTCGGCTCGACGGAAGCGGTGGTCTGCTCGACAGCGGGCGCAGAGGTGCTGGCGGCGATGGTGGCAGCACCATTGGACTCAAGACCCAGCTCGGCGGCGCGCTCGGCCTCCTGGTCGCAGAGCAGCTTATCGTATGCCTTCAAGAACGGCAGGTAGATGATGGCGTCCAGCAAGATGATGATTGCAACAAACACCAGGGCGATAAGCTGGAAGTTCGTGGTGATGAAAATGCCGATGGGGGCAGGGGTAGCCCAAGGCACCACGAAGGAGAAGCCGTTCATACCCACATTGTCGATAAAGAACTTGGCAACGCTTACGTTGACGCAGCCGGCGGCAACAAAGGGGATGAGCATGTAGGGGTTAAGGATCATTGGCGCGCCAAAGAGCAGCGGTTCGTTGACGGCGAAGGCAACAGGAACAATCGAGGCCTTACCGACGGCTTTGAGCTGCTTGGACTTCATAAAGAGAATCAGCAGGAGCGGCACGATGAAGGTGGCGCCGGTGCCGCCGAACTCACCCACAAGCGACATGTTAAAGGTGAGGGAATGGGCGGGGTGACCACCGGCCAACAGAACCTGCAGGTTCTCGGCCTGGTTGGCAAGACGGATGGGGTCGATGCCCGGCTGGACGATCGAGGGGCCGTGGACACCGATGAACCAGAAGAACGCGGTGGCTGCCTGGATAAGGATGAGGCCGGGATAGGTTTCTGCAGCGGTAAAGAGCGGGGAGAGCAGTTTGATAAGCAGCTCGGAGAACGGAACGCCCATGAGGTTGCGCAC
>JAXKHW010000116.1:0-1747 GCA_036549635.1 Collinsella sp.
GGCGCCAGGCGCGGCGAGATGATCGCCTCGGTCGGACAGGCAGCGGCGCACAGGCCGCACTTGCGACAGGAGTCGAGGATCTCGATGGCGTCTTCCTCGACCTCGATAGCGTTGACCGGGCACACGTCCATGCATGCGGTACAGCCGCTCTTTTCGTTTTTGCAGGTCAGGCACGGAATGGTGTTGCCGCGCGGACGCTCCTTGTAGTCGGCAGGATTCCACTGCGGTGCCGACGGATCGAGTGCATCGGTCACGCCGCCAAGCGGGTTTTTAAGAAAGTCGAAACCCTTGCTGATCTCGATAATGTCATCAAACAGATCGTGTTCCTGCGCCATGCGCGGCCCCTCCCTGAGCAGTGCAAACAAGCAAGAGATAATGATACGCTATCGGCCCACACCTCGGGCAAATTACACGCGGCGCACCTTTGAGGCAAATAGCCTATGGCCTATCGCCGCCTCGATTGCACAAGGTCAATCAAGCGCCTAGCTATGCCTCGCGCATGAGCTGCACGAACTTTTGTCTGGTCACCTTGGCCTGTTCGTTAGCCATATTGCGTTCGTTTCTAAAGGCCGCATCTGCAACGCTCATCAGGTCGGCATCGGAAATCTCGTCAAGGCCCAGCTCCTCGAGCGTCGTCGGCAGACCGACGCGCTGGCAAAACTCGAGCACCTGATCAAGCTCGGGCGCACGCTCCAAACGAAGCTGGACCACTAGGCCAAATGCCACGGCCTCGCCGTGCATGGCCTTGCACTCGGGCAGGATCGTCAACCCGTTGGCGACGGCATGTGCCAACGCCAAGCCACCGCTCTCAAAGCCGACGCCCGAGAGCAGAATATTGCACTCGATCAGGCGCTCAACCGCCGGCGATATACGGCCCTTTTTGAGATCGCGCTTGGCAGCGACGCCGCACTCCATGAGTGTGTCATAGCAGGCACGAGCCGCAACCAAAGCCAAGTGCCCCGGCGCGCCACCGTGTTCGTTGACGCCGTGCGCCGCGGCGCACGAACGCGCCTCGAAGTACGTTGTCAGTGCATCGCCCATGCCAGCGACCGTCATACGCAGCGGGGCCGCCGCGACCACGTTGGTATCGACCACGACCAGGTCTGGATTCTTCTCGAGCATCAGGTAGCGGTCGAACGACCCATCCTCGTGATACAACACCGAAATCGCGCTGCACGGACCGTCCATCGACGCCGCCGTGGGACATACGCACAACGGCAACTCGGCATAAAACGCAACGGCCTTGGCGATATCGAGCATCTTGCCGCCGCCAATACCCACCACCATGTCGCAATACTCAGCCCGGGCTTCCTTAGCCATTTCGACAACGGCATCTTCCGTACACGGACCGTTGTAAATCTTAAAGAACGGCTCGCTTAGATCTTCATCCAGAAATCCATCGACGATCTGCCTGCACAGCCGATCCTCGGTGCCCTGGTCAAACAAGACATAGGCAGCGCAGCCCAACCATGACAAATACCTGCCCTGACGCGAGAGCTCACCCGGCCCCTGAACATACCGGCCGGGACCGCCATATACCATGGGAAGCGCCATACGAGAATCCGCCCTTTCATCAACAACAATTGGTGCAAAGTAACCTGATCCCTTTGCACCATAGCAAAAGGCTCTGTTAGACCAGGATTGACATGCCGGCCTGCCGGCTATCTCGCCGTCTCCCCGTCGGGCGCCGGCGTCCTGACCCTCATCTCGAACGGCATCCCGCCCTCTCGGACGAGCGCCCTGAGGA
>JAXKHW010000117.1:0-4606 GCA_036549635.1 Collinsella sp.
ACAACAAGACCAAGCTGTTCTGTGCTTCGTTCCTTCCCGAGTTTTTGACGGGCCTGGTCGCCAACGTTGTCACATGGATCTTGACGGTCGTCTTTGGCGCCATTGCCTCTGTCGGTATGTATAGCTACTACTATCGTCCTACGGGTATTGAGGCAATTGTTACCGGCGGTGGCGTCACGCTCGCGCTGTTCTTGGTGCTGGTCGCTTTCGTCACCGTATTTCTTACGGTCTTTGGCAAGATGCTCAAGCACCGTGCCGTTGGCTATTGGGCCGCACGCTATGCAAGCGAGTGGGCCGATGAGGATAAGGACGACGTTCTGACTTTTGTGTTGCCCTTCGAGAAGAAGTCCGCTCCTTCGGGTTACAGCGCTCCGGATGCTTCGCCGGCGCCCGAGCCTGAACCGGCGCCCGAGTCTGAGACGGCATCTGGGCCCGAGCCTGCGCCTGCGCCTGAGCCTGAGCCTGAGCCGGCACCTGCACCTGAGTCGGCGTCCGAGCCAAGCTCCGACGAGGAACCTCAGGACGAGTAGCCACGCCGCCTGCTATTTGGGGACGGGGTAGAAATGGTAGAAATAGCGCTTGAAGAATGAGCGGGGGCGGACGTTTCGATACGTCCGCCCCCGCTCTGCTTTAGCTAGGCTGTTATGGATGGGTGTGACGACTACTCGTCGTGCTTCTCCTCACGGCGTGCAGCAGCGCGTGCGTCGTGGATGCCCTTGATCGCGGCATGGCGAGCCGTTCGGGCATCATGGATGGCGTCGCGAGCCTCGGCGGTCGTCGCCTTGGCAGAGCGCAACTTGGCGGCCAGATCGGGGTTGGTTTCGGCGACCGCGGTAATCGCGGGGCCGTCGAGCTCCTCTTGCGTGGGCTCGACCAAAAAGTCGATAGCATACTGGGCGGCCACCATGGAGCCCTTTGCCAGCACGGTCTCGTCGATCTTGTAGAAGCAGGAATGTTGGGCGTACGTGGCGCCAATCTTGGGGTTGCGCGTACCTACAAAGGCGAGCACGCCCGGTACGCGACGCAGGTACTCCGAAAAATCCTCGCCCGAAAGCGTGCCGCGATAATGGCCTTGGCCGGCGGGGCCCAGACACTTAATAACGGCCTGACGGCAGCGCTCGCTCGAGGCGGCGTCGTTTTCGACCTTGTAGTTGGCGATGGTGTAGTCGGTGAGCTCTGCCTCGGCGCCCAAGGCGGCCGCGGTATGCTCCACGATGCGGCGCATGAGCTCCGGCATTTCCTCGTGGGTCGAATCGCCGTAGGTGCGCACCGTGCCGGCGAGGTAGGCCGTGCCGGCGATAACGGTGCGTGCGGTGCCGCCGTGCAGCTCGCCGACGGTGATGACAGCCGGCTCGTAGGGGCTGATCTCGCGCGAGACGATGGTCTGCAGGGCGTTGACGATCTCTGCGGCCACCATAACGGCGTCGTGACCGCGCTGGGGCATGGCGCCGTGGCACGAGGTGCCGCGTACGTCGATACGGAACCAGTCGGTATTGGCCATGCGCGGTCCGGGCTCGCAGCTCACGGTGCCGGCGTCGACCTCGCTCCAGATGTGCGCGGCGTAGGCGCCATCGACGCCGTCGAGCACACCCGTGCCGATCATGAGCTTGGCGCCCTGGCCGTTTTCCTCGCTGGGCTGGAAGACGATGCGGACCTCGCCGTGGATGTCGTCGGTCATATGGCGCAGGATTTGCAGCGTGCCGAGCATCATGGCGATATGGCAGTCGTGGCCGCAGGCGTGCATACAGCCCTCGTTGACGCTGGCGAACTCCTCGCCAGTCTGCTCGGTAACGGGCAGGGCGTCGATATCGGCGCGCAGCAGGATGCGGCGGCGTGGCGTGCCGTCCTCGCGATAGGCGTCGGGCGCGGTGCCGCGAAGCGTTGCCACCAGGCCCGTCTTAAGGGGACGCTCGTAGGGGATATTCATGGCGTCGAGCTGGTTGGCGATGTCGGAGGTCGTGCGCTCCTCGGCGAGGCTCAGCTCCGGGTGCTTATGGAAGTGCCGGCGCTGCTTGATGATATATGGTTCAAACTCGGTAGCGATATCTTGGATGGCCGCGGTGACGTCGTCAGCCGCGCGAGCCTCGGTCGCCGCCATAATCTGCTGTGCCTTGGTCTTCGTCATGGTCGATTTGCTCCTTGCTGGGTTGATCGCAAAATCGTACAGGCTCTCTCCAGTATGCCACCTGCCGCTAGGGCTGGTAAAGTTGCCGTTTGCCGCTTGGGGTTTTGTTACAAGGGCGGGGGAGTACACTCGGGGGTGTTGAATTTCCTGCCAGAGATGGGGATGCCCATGCAACATATCGATCGGATTATCCGCTCCAAGAACGTCTTTACCGCGCAAGACGGCATCGATACCACCCGCGAGCTGGCGATTGCCATCGCAGGCGACCGTATCGTCGCAGTCGGTGCGCCCGATGACGTGATCGCCGCCGCTCCTGCCGCTACGTCGGTTATCGACTACGGCGAGCAGTTTGTCTGCCCCGGTTTCCATGACGCTCATCTGCACTTCTTCCATACCTCGGTCGGTTCCTCGCCGTACATGCTCATGGATATGGGCACGTCCGAGGCGGCGCTGGTGCAACATGCGCTCGAGTTTTCCCAGGACCTGCCCGACGACGCTTGGGTTGTGACGCAGGGCTGGCGCGACTACCGTTGGGACCCGCCCGAGCATCCTACCAAGGCGTCGCTCGATGTGGCATTCCCCGATCGTCCCTGTGTTATGTATTCGGGCGACGGGCACACGCTGTGGCTCAACAGCCGCGCACTCGATGCACTCGGCGTCACGCGCGACAGCGAGCCACCAGCGGGCGGTAGCTACGACAAGGACGCAAACGGCGAGCTCACGGGTATTGCTCACGAGGCGGCTGCCATGCAGCTGCTACCGCGCTGCCTTGAGTGGCTGGGCGAGGATCGCATCGCAAGCGCTTACGCCGATCAAATGAGGCGGATGGCCGAGCAGGGCATCACCTCGATATGCGATATGTCGCTCATGCCCATGCCGGGCTGCGATTTTATCCGCGACGACGTCTACGACAAACTGCAGGCAGCCGGCAAGTTGGGCATCCGAGCCCATTTGTTTCCCACGCTGCTGGATGACCAATCGCGCTTGGAAGAGCTGCAGGTACGTTACGCGAACAACGCGCTGCTTTCGGCGCCAGGCTTTAAGCAGTTCTTCGACGGCGTGTCGAGCGAACACACGGCCTATCTCACCGAGCCCTATACCAACCCGCGCTTCCCGGGCGATCAAGGTCGCCTGACGGTCCCGGCTGAGCGCATGCGTAAGCTGGTTCTGGCGGCTGCGGAGCGTGGCCACACTGTGCGTATTCACGTCATCGGCGACGGTGCCATCCATGCCGCGCTCGATATCTTTGAGGAGGCCGCCGAACTGTACGGCCTGCCCCAGCACGGTCATAACACGCTCGAGCATCTGGAGAACCTCTTGCCCGAGGACATCGATCGTCTACGCAAGCTTAACGTCGTTGCCTCGAGCCAGCCCTGTCACATTACACTCGACCCGGGCGGCCCCGAGCGCGATCTGGGCCTGGAACGCAGCCGCATCATGTGGCCGTTTGCGACCTATAAGCAGCGCGGCATCCGCCAAGCCTTCGGCACCGATAGCCCCATCACAGCTGTTACAAGCATGAACGTGCTCTACACGGCTATCACGCGCCAGGATCCCAAAAGCCACTGGCCCGAGGGCGGCTGGTTACCGAGCGAGCGCATCGATGCAGCAACAGCCCTGCGCAACTACACCCTGGGCAGCGCCTATGCAGCGGGCGACGAGCAAAACCTCGGCAGCTTGGAGCCCGGCAAGTATGCCGACCTGGTAGTCCTGGACCAAAACCCGCTCACCATCGACCCCCAAGAGCTCCAGGCTACCAAGGTTCAGACCACCTACCTGGCAGGTAACTTGATTTACGAGCGCTAAGTATTCATGCCGTACCGTTAAGCGCGGCTCGGGCAGCCTTTTTGGGATAGCGCTCGAGCCGCGTTTGCGTTTTGGTGGGGATCCGCCATGAGCGTCCCTGCTCTGTTGGATTTGGGTGCGGGGCGGAGGTGCTGCTGCCCCGCGCTCAATTTGGACACCAGCAATGCTATCTCTTGGTGTTTTGCATACTTCCCATTACAGATTGCATAAAAAGGCTGGGATGTCCTTCCTGATCCTGATGTACCCCCGCCCGTGCCGTGCAAAAAACGGAGTATTCAGCACCGCGAGCTCTGCCGGTGCCGCTGCGGCTGAGTAACGTTGCGGAGATTGACGTCATTTTGGGCTCCGGTACGGCGCGAAGCATGCCTTTTTGTCCTGGCAGGGTTTGCCTGCCGACTCAAATCGCCGGTCGAAGGCGTCCTTGGGACCAATATGGTGTGTCCGGCGTGTATGCAGCCGTCCTGGCTTGCTGAATACTCCCAAAAATGCACGGTGCTCCCCAGGGGACCCGTGCACGCAACGAAAACCATGCCCATGTCGCTATCCGCATCGCCATTTTGCTGCACTGACTTTTCTGAATGCCGGGCTCGAATTAGTTAACCTGCCTCCCGTGTGGCTCCGGAGGGGCGGGGCATAAGGTTTATCGCGAGTTCCGCACGAGCCGAAAGCCGCTTA
>JAXKHW010000118.1:0-5968 GCA_036549635.1 Collinsella sp.
CGGCAATGATGCCGGTGAAGATCACCAGCAGGATGAACATGGCGGCAAAGATGGCCTTGCCCTGCTTGGTGTTCTTGACGCCGATACCGAAGGTGAAGCAACAGGCGGCCGGGATCAGCAGCAGGCTGGTCATCTCGATGATGTTGGTGAAAGCACTGGGGTTCTCATACGGATGGGCGGAGTTCACGCCGAAGAAGCCGCCGCCGTTGGTTCCGGACTGCTTGATGGCGACCTGAGGAGCCGCGGGACCCTGTGGCAGGAACTGCTCGGTGACCACGCGCGCGCCCTCGACAACCTTGCCGTCGACCTCGACCGTGTCGCCCTCGATCTGGGCGCCGTCGATGACGCTCCAGCCGCCGTCTGCATTAGGCTGAACAGCGACGGGCTCTACGAGCTCAGCCTTCTGAGCCGGCTGGAAGTTGGAGATGACGCCACCGGCAGCCAGGCAGATGCCAAACACGAGGTTCAGCGGGATGAGCACATACAGGACGGTGCGGGTGAGGTCGACCCAGAAGGAACCCAGACCCTGCTCCTTGACCTGACGGAAGCCGCGGATCAGCGCGAACATGACCGCGATACCGGTGCCAGCGGAAACGAAGTTCTGCACAGTGAGACCCATGAACTGCACAAGGTAGGACAGGGTGGTCTCACCGGAGTAGGACTGCCAGTTGGTGTTGGTTATGAAGGAAACAGCCGTATTGAACGACAGGTCCCATGACACACCCGGCAGGTGCTGGGGATTGCCTGGCAAGAAGGACTGAAGCGCTTGGAGTGCCACTAGAGCCACGAGGCCGATCCCCGAAAAGACCAGCACGCTCGCCAGATAGCGCCTACACCCCATCTGTTCTGCCGCGTCGATGCGAAGCAGACGATAGACGCCACGCTCCACAGGAGCAATCACAGGCGACAGGAACGTATGCTCACCATCCATGATATGGGCCATGAACCGACCGAGCGGAACGGCCAGGACGACGAGCACGGCAAAGTACAAGATGTACTGAATCGCAGCGTCCATAGTTTACGAATCACTCCTCATCAGAATGTAGATGTAATAGATAAGAAGTCCAATGCAGACGACTCCGATGATGGGAATGAGGATGTTCATTTACCGCCCCTTTCACGCACGGCCCGATGTCTCGGACGCCTGCTCTCGCAAGCGTCTGGGGACAGTAAACGCTTCTAGGGATTAAAGAGGCGTGAGGGCCGGGGCTCACGTCCTTAAGATGCCGTAAAGATGCAGGTAGAAAGCACTATTGCAGCTGCAGTGCGCCTATACTCGACCTCGCGAGCATACAGTGGTGTCTTCACCGCGTATGCACGCATGGACAACGCTTCAGAAAGGCTACGCTATGCAGCGCGACGCATCGGACACTCGCGTCAATCCAGACCTCATCCTCAAGGCAATTGAGAAAGACGAGGTCGCCGATGACGCTCGAACCAGCCGGGGACACCTCAAGATTTTCTTTGGCTACGCTGCTGGCACAGGCAAAACTTATGCGATGCTTCAAGCCGCCCACGCCGCCAAGCGGCGAGGTGTCGACGTCGTCGCGGGATACATCGAGCCGCACGAACGTCCGGCAACTGCCCATCTTGCACAAGGGCTTGAGAACGTGCCCTGTAAACTCATTGAGCATAACGGCATTGCGCTCAGCGAGTTCGATCTAGATGCGGCTATCGAACGCGCCCCTCAGCTCATCCTTGTCGACGAGCTCGCCCATACGAATGCGCCGGGGTCTCGCCACGACAAACGCTATCAAGACGTCGAGGAACTTCTACATGCGGGCATCGACGTCTATACGACCGTGAACGTTCAGCATATCGAGAGCCTAAACGACATTGTTGCATCCATCACCGGCGTTGTCGTGAGCGAACGAATCCCCGACCGTATCTTCGATGATGCCGACCAGGTCGAGCTCGTCGACATAGAGCCCGAAGACCTACTTGAGCGCCTTCGCGCCGGCCTCGTCTACCGTCCCGCACAAGCCGACCGAGCGCAACAGCATTTTTTTACCGTCGAGAACCTCACCGCACTCCGAGAAATCGCGCTGCGCCGCTGCGCCGATCGCACCGGCCACCTCACAGACGCCGCACGCGTGCTGGGAAACCGTGACTACTACACCAAGGAGCGTATCTTAGTCTGTGTCTCCCCGGCGCCGACCAATCCCCGCATCGTCCGCACCGCCGCACGCATGGCGAAAGCGTTTCGCAGCGAGCTCGTCGCCCTGTTCGTAGAGAGCCCGCGCACGCAAGCCATGAGCGATGATGAGCGCGCCAAGCTTGCAGCCAATATCGCCCTAGCCGAGCAGCTCGGAGCACATATGGAAACCGTCTATGGCGACGACGTCGCGTTTCAGATCTCCGAGTTCGCGCGCCTGTCGGGTATTTCGAAGATCGTCATGGGGCGCACGGGCGAGCACAGCAGCGTCCGTCAGGCCCTCTTCGGCCGCAAATCTCTCGTAGAACAGCTCATAACATTCGCCCCGAACCTCGACATTTACATCATTCCAGACCAGTCGACTCCGCCCTCCCGGCCCAAAGGACGCCGGCATGCGCTCGCCCTGCAGCCGCCCAGCAGCCGAAACGTGCTTCGCACGCTGGCCCTCTCTCTTGTCGCCACGGCGATCGGCACGGCTTTCCGCCATCTGGGATTTGCCGATTCCAGCATCATATCCCTCTATATCCTCACGGCCCTGCTGACCGCCGTCACCACGACGGGGCGTATCTGCACGATCGTATCGAGCGTGCTCTCTGTAGTGCTTTACAACTTCTGCTTCGTCACGCCTCTGTTTTCGCTCGCCAGCTACGACCGAAGCTATCTGGTCACGTTCGGCATCATGTTCGCTACCGCTATGGTCGCCGGCGAGTTAACTGCGCGCATCGCCGACAACGCCCGTACCTCCGCCGAGAACGCATTCAAAACGCGTGTACTCCTCGAAACGAACCAGCTCTTGCAGCAAGCCCATAGCGCGGAGGAGTGCGCCCGCGTCGCCATGAACCAACTCGTCAAACTGCTAAAACTCGACGTGGTCTTCTACCCCGCCGAACACGGCACGCTCGGCAAGGCGCTCTATGAGTCCGCTGGCACCGAAAACCGATCCGCGTCGCTGCTCACCGACTACGAGCGCGCCGTTGCAACCTGGACCTACACCAACAACAAGCGCGCGGGCGCAAGCACGCGGACCCTGCCTGAGGCGCGCTGTCTCTACCTCGCGGTTCGCACCGGCGACAAGGTATTCGGTGTCATCGGCATCGCCCTGGAGGGGCGCGAGATCGAAGCCTTCGAGCATTCGATCGTCCTATCTATCGTAGGTGAATGCGCCTTGGCGCTCGAAAGCGACCGGGCGGCGCAAGAGCGCGAAGAGGCTGCGGTCTTGGCGAAAAACGAGCAGCTGCGCGCCAACCTTTTGCGCTCCATCGGCCACGATTTGAGGACACCCCTCACGGCTATATCCGGATCTGCGGCAATCCTTCGGAAGAGCGACGAGAAGCTCAGCCTCGAACAACGCTGCGATCTTGCCGATGCCATCTACGACGACTCCCTCTGGCTTATCGATACCGTGGAAAACCTCCTCGCCATCACACGCGTCGAGGACGGCACCATTCGCCTCAACTTAACATCCGAGCTCATCGACGAGGTCATCGAGGCCGCCCTCAGCCATGTCGCCCAAGCATCGCATGGACGTGCCGTCACCATCGAGCACACTGACGACATCCTGCTGGTACGCATCGACGTCCATCTCATCATGCAGGTGCTTACGAATCTCATCATGAACGCCTTCAAATACACGCCCGAGGACTCGACTGTCACCATCAGCGCACGTCGCGAGGGTGCGTTCGTCGTGGTGGACGTCGCAGACGATGGGCCGGGTGTGGCAGACTGCGACAAACCTCATATCTTTGAGCGCTTCTTCACCTCAAGCAATACGCGGCCCGTGGATTCGCGTCGAAGCATCGGCCTTGGGCTGTCGCTCTGCCGCTCCATCGTGGAGGCGCATGGCGGCGTCATCGAAGTTCGCGACAACCACCCCCATGGGGCCGTCTTCCGTTTTACCCTGCCCGCCGAGGAGATTGAGATTCATGAATAATGCCGCTAAGCCACGCATCCTCCTGGTCGAAGATGACCTGACCGTTCAAAACCTCGTTTCGACCGCGCTTGACCTCCACGGCTATGTCGTGAGCAAGGTTTGCAACGGCCAGGCCGCCATCATGGATGCGGTGTCGCACGGCCCCAGCCTCATCATGCTCGACCTCGGCCTTCCCGACATTGACGGTATCGAGGTCATCACGAAGATCCGAAGCTGGTCGGCAGTCCCCGTTATCGTCATTTCGGCGCGCACCGAAGATTCCGACAAGATTGCAGCACTTGACGCGGGGGCAGACGACTACCTCACCAAGCCCTTTTCTGTGGATGAGTTGCTCGCGCGCGTCCGTGCGAATTTGAGGCGCTCCTCGATGGCGTCGAGCGAGTCGACAGAAGCGAGCACGTTCGACAACGGTCCGCTGCATATCGACTACGCCGCGGGATACGCGACGAAAGACGGACGCGAGCTCTCGCTCACCCCAACCGAGTACAAATTGCTCGTCCTTCTGGCGAAAAACGTCGACAAGGTGCTCACCCACACCTTCATCACCCGCGAGATATGGGGCACGAGCTGGGACAGCGATCTGGCGAGCTTGCGCGTGTTCATGCGCACCCTGCGCAAGAAGATCGAGGCAGACCCCTCTCACCCCAAGATGATTCAGACGCACATGGGTGTCGGGTACCGCATGCAGCGTCTCTAGCCCACCCCACAAAAGTGAAAAACGCCCCGCGAACGGATGCTCGCGAGGCGCTTAGATGTCTGGGCCTTACTTGATACCGCGGCCCAAGTCTTCGGCGATTTTGTCTACGCCCTTAAGTGCGGCGCACGTCTTTTTGTTGGAGCAATGCCCCGTGCAAACGCCACCCTGAGCGCAGTCGGCGCAGGTGCCCTTGCGGTAGATACGCACGCATACCGCGACAAACGCAACGCCGATAACAGCCAGTACAACAATATCGATAGGTGCCATAGCAAGCCTCCTCTAGTTAACCATCACTTACTTTACCCCATTCTCCACCTACCAAAAAGGGACAGGTTAATTTTGGTCGGTTTTATCTGCGGAAACGCCACATCTTAACTTCTGGGGCAAAGTAATCTGTCTCCCATGCACAAAAAGCCCGGGGTCGCTGGGACACCCGGGCTCGTGAAAAGGGGCTAATCCTTATTCGGACTTAAGCAGAAACCGCGGCGGAAGCAGTGTTAGTCTCGTCCTCGTCGGTCCATGCGTGTTTGGGCATGGGACGGAAGATCTGGAAGAGCATCGCAACCAGCAGCACGATGGCGACAATCGTCCAGATACCAAACTGCCCAAGGACAAGCAGGTTATAGAACTGGTTGATGAACAGGCCGATCACCCAAGCGAAGGCGCACTCGTAGCCGATGGCAATCGCGGTCCACTTGCCAGAGTCCATCTGGTTGCGGATGGTGCCAATGGCGGCAAAGCACGGAGCGCACAGCAGGTTGAAGGCGCCGAAGGCAACGCAAGCGCCCATGGTGGGGAACATGCCGGCAAACGCGGTCCACAGGCTCGGGTCGGTCTCGCCCGCGTCGGCGACGGACAGCAGCGAGCCGGCGGTGGCGACGACGTTCTCCTTGGCGACGAGGCCAGAGACGGTCAGTGCGGTTGCCTGCCAGGTGCTAAAGCCGAGCGGGGCGAAGATCCAAGCGACCAGGTTGCCCAGCATGGCGAGCACGGAGTAGTCCATGAACTCCTCGGGGATGCCGTCCATCGCAGGCAGGAAGCCAAAGGAACCGTTGTAGCTACCAAAGTTGGACAGGAACCAAACCACGACAGTGGACGCGAAGATGACCGTGCCGGCCTTCTTGATAAAGGCCCAGCAGCGCTCCCACACGTGCAGCGCCCAAGAGCGGATCGCCGGGAAGTGGTA
>JAXKHW010000119.1:0-2532 GCA_036549635.1 Collinsella sp.
CCGCAGATGAATGTTCCCGATCCGGCGTCGGCACCGTCGCCTGCACCTTCCTCGTCTCCGCTGGCTTCGGTCCCCGATCCGTCGCTGCCGTCTATGAAGCAGGCAAACGTTGCGTCTCGCACGTCGCTGTTCGACCTTCCCGACCCCTCCGCACAGGTCAATGATCCCTTTGCTACTGCCCAGGGCCCCGAACCCACATCGGCACCCGTTGCGCCTCCTATGCCCGTTGCGTCGGGCGCACAGCCGATCGAGACCATTTCGGCTCCCGCCCCGGCGGCACCCAAGTCTCGTAAGCGCGGCCTGGGTGGTCTGTTCGGCCGTAAAAAGAAAAACGAGCAGGACAGCATGAGTGACTGGCTGGGCGTCGAAGACGATTACGATGCCAAGAAGTCCGGTCGCGGTATCGGTTCGTGGGATAACTTCGAGGACGATAACGATGGCTGGAAGGGTGGCGCTACGTCTTCCGATGGCGCTTCTTCCGAAGATATGCTCTCGGCTGTCGCCTCTATGGGCGATGATGAGCTGCTCGGTCACGATATCTGGTTTGTGGCAACGGGCGCCTCGGATTGTGATGGCGCTGGCATGAAGGCCTTCTTGGCTTCGCATCGCGATAAGCTCCGCGGCGTATTCTTTATCAATCTTGAATCCGTCGGCGCCGGTAGGCTTTCGGTGGTGACGGTCGAGGGCGAACAACAACTGCTCAAGGGCGATCGCCGCATCATGAACCTGGTCAGCAAGGTCTGCAAGTCGTTCCATGTCGATTGTGGCGCGCTCGAGATGCCCTATGCCAAGACCGATGCCTATGCTGCGCTCGAGGCGAGCCGCCGAGCCCTTACCATCGCCGGCGTGGACGGCACGCGTCTGGCTTGCGCTCGTACCGAGGACGACCTGCCCCACAATGTCAACCCGACGAACATTGCTACGGTATCCGAGGTCGTGACCGAGGTTATCCGCCGTTCGTAGACGGAGCTCTAAGGAGTCAACGTGTTTTCGTATATTAAGCGCCATTGGCCTGTCTACGTGATTTTGACCTTGATTGCCATTGCGTTAGGATTTGGGGCTGCCTACATCGTGGGTGCAAAGGGCTCGACCCCCGCCTCCGCAATCAGCGAAGAGGTGGAGCAAGAACAGAGTACGGGTGCCGATGGGATTCCTGAGTCCGAGCAGGCAATCGTTGATGGTGGATCTTCGTCTGCAGAGTAGATGCGGCGATTTAAATGATTGAAAGCGGGCGAGCCAGGGGACTGGCTCGCCCGCTTTTTCATCGCGCTAGCGCTTCTTTGGGATCGACCTAAGGCGAGCGAACCATAGGGCTGCGGCACCCGAGGTCAGGAGCGCGGTGATGCAAGCGGCGATGGGAACTGATCCTGTTGCCGGTAGGTCCTGCGGTAGGGTACAGCGTTGAATGACGCTGTCCTCGTCATGTGACTCAAGTTTATCGCCGCCACCGTTGCGGCAAAGATCGACGCGCGCGCTGTTGGTGAGTGCGGTTTGGGGCGTATAAGCCGACGTTGCCTGCATGTGTACGACTGCGCCCCGAGCGTCTGTGCCAAGGATTGCTTTGGCATCGTCAAGGTCGTCGTGCTCATCTTTGAGATCATCGCGGGTCCAAGAATCCGCATCGCTTCGAGTCGTAAAGTCGGCGGCTACCGCACCGTATTCAATTCGAATGCCTGTTACGACGGTATTGGATGCAAGGTCGAGCTCTTCCGCCTCGAGTGTGGTGGATTCCGTGGTCGAGACATCCGCCTTCCAGAGGCGCCAGCCGTCGTAATCGACGAGGCGGCAGTCCTCACCAAGGCTCTCTTTTACTTCGTCGGACTCAAGCCAAGGATTTTCGTGTCCATCGTCAAGTGTCGCGTTCGCCGGCTCATCGACGTCTGTCGAGTCCAACGGCGTCGTGCGATACCACACGTTGCACAGACCGTTGAGGTCGCCGATGGCGACGGGGGTTTCGATTGAGATGAATCTCGCCGTGCCGTCTTTGGCGCACTCAAGATCATCGGTAATCGTAAACTCATCAACCCAAGTAGCGGAATCGTTTCGAGCGTCGATGGTATAGGAGAAAAGTCCATCCGTATTAGTTTGCGTCGCGGCGCGATTTTTACCATCGCCGTTAGCCAACAGGCCCTTTTCGATAGGTTGGACAAGTTCCTGACGCTTGTCGACCTGTCCCTTGATCTCGATGGGCGCATCCTTCATCGCGACGGATTGGACTTCTCCCGTATCCTTTATTTCAAATGTTATCTCCTCGGCAAGGTCATAGGTCCGCGGAGACATCATTTCGCGCAACGAGTAGGTGCCAGGTGCAAGATGTTCGACGCGGTGCGGCTTGTCGGATGAGGTCCAGGAGTCTATTTCGATTTTATCGGGACCATATAAGGTGAGTTGTGCGCCTTTCACTTCCTGCTCTCCGCTTGCATCGACCTTGGAGATATCAACCTTGGTGTAATCGTCGGATACGTTAAGCCGTGCTTCTACAACGGGTGTTTTCTGGTCGGCATAAGTAAGGTCGACAATATGGGTTGTCCG
>JAXKHW010000120.1:0-19482 GCA_036549635.1 Collinsella sp.
CTTCCAGCCAACCCGAACGCTCTTCGGGCGCCGATCGCTCAAAATCATTCTCGAAGTAATTGAGGTTTCGCCATTCGAGCCCGTCGCATTCTGCCGGTCGCAGCCAATAACAATCCGAAAGTGATAGGCCCAGGCACCGAACCGGAACCTCGATGCCACTGGCAATTCCCAGTTCACGATAGCGCGAGACGAGCCCGGGGCGGACGTCAGGCACCGACCGATGGCTCCACCACACGTTGAGCTCCCGCTTATTCACCGTTGGAGAAGAGCTCGAGCACGTGCCGAACGGCATTCGTTGCGCATCGAGGACCTCGGCGATTTCGAAAGGAAACTCGCGCGTCGGATCAAATGAGACATGCGCGACCTCATGGTCGGCGGACATCAGCGCAAACTTGCGCCCCACATCGGCCGCAGGACGGCGTCCACGTTTGCGGACCTTTTGATAAGCAACCGCAGAATCATACTCAACCATCTTCCGTCCGCCCACAATATCGCACGCGAGCGTTCCCGATGCGGCAAGTTGAGATATGCGGGCTTTCGTAACGCCCAACAGGTGGGCAGCATCACCCATAGACAAGTACTCAGATGTATCCATATGCCGCATCACCTCGTTAAGTAATTTAAACGTTTAGTTAATAGATTACATACATCATAATACTAAACGACCCAAAGCGAAAAAAGGCCCGAGAAATCGGGCCTTAGCGATTGGTCAGCCGAGTCGCAAGCTGCTCCCCTAGCGCTGCACGTAGGCGCGGACGAGCTCGTAGGTGTTGCGCACGCCGTCCATGTGGCTGCGCTCGTAGTTGTGGCTCGCGTACACACCGGGGCCGATCAGGCCGTGACGGATGTCGTAGCCGGCAGACAGCGTGGCCTCAACGTCCGAGCCGTAATGCGGGTACACGTCGATGGCGTAATCAAGCTCGAGCTCGCGCGCGATATTGGACAGCGTGGTCACCAGATCGTAGTTATAGGGGCCACCCGAATCCTTGGCGCAGATCGACACCATGCGCTCGGTGCAGCCCAGGTCGTCGCCCACGCAGCCCATGTCAACGCTGATCATCTCGCGCGTGTCGGCCGGCACGAAGGCGCCGCCGTGGCCCACCTCCTCGTACACGGTAAAGAGCAGCGAAACCTTACGCGAAAGCGTCACCTCGCCAGCGGCGACGGCACGCGCCAAGCCCAACAAAATGGCGGCCGATAGCTTGTCATCCAGGAAGCGGCTCTTAATGTAGCCGCTCTCCGTCACCGTCGTGCGAGGATCCATAGCGATGATGTCGCCGGTCTGAATACCCAGCTCGAGCACATCGTCCTTGCTGTCGACGTTCTCGTCGAGCAAGATCTCCATGTTCTTCTCGATGGTCTTGACCGGCTCGTCGGCCACGTGCGCCGAAGGCTCGGTGTTAAGAACCACGCCCGTGTAGACATTGCCGTCGCGCGTGTAGACGGTGCAGTTCTCGCCATCGGCCGTAGACCACTGATGCCCACCGAGCGTCGTGGGGCGCAGGCGGCCATTGTCCTTAATGGAACGCACCATGGCGCCTAGGGTATCGACATGGCTCGCCAGTACGAGCGGCTCGCCCTCGCCGCCAAGCTCAACGAGCACGTTACCCTTATTAGAACGCTCAGGCCCAAACCCCATATCGCGCAGGGTCTCCATCAGATAATCAGTCGCCGCACGGGTATAGCCGGTAGGGGAGGCAATAGAAGTCAGCGTCTTAAGCTGTCCTGCGATATAGGAGAGCGTCTCCTCTAGAGAAGCATCAATATTAGAAGTCATATGCATCCTTCCAAGTAAAACTAAGACCGAGTCCCGATTTTAACCGTTCTGCACGTGCAATGCCCCAGGAGCCGAGCCGCCTCCAGACGTCCCCGCACCGGTTTTGTGCACGTGCACGGTTTACAATCTCAATCTTGCATAAATCCTATTGGTATTTGCGTAGAAATGAGGCATCTTTTTGCTTCGTCTCAGGGTGCCCCACCTTGGACCGTGCAAAAAACGGAGTATTCAGCACCGTGGGCCCCAACGGCCCCATCACGAACGACAAAACGACGCGGTTACAGCAGTGTTGCAGGTCGTCGCAAAGCAGAAACTCAGTAACAACCCCCTCCACTCATCGATAGCCCGCCCACAATGGCTGTCGATGGGCGCCTGCGGATCACTACCGCCCATTCACAACGTTATGCATTTTTAAGAGCTTGTTGAATACTCCCAAAAATGCACGCAGGGAAGTGCACCACCTATCCGCAGCGGGCAGTACGCCTTGGTTTTGTCCGTCTCAGGGCATCGACGCAGCACAAAAAGCCCCGCCGTGCGTAGCACGGCGGGGCCAGCGGCACGTCAAAAGACCATACACCTACGGGCGAAGGACCACCAAACTGGGCTAGGCAGCCGGGCAGATCTTCTTGAAGAGCTCGATGACGTCGTCGAGCGTTGCCTCGCGCGGGTTACCCGGGAAGCAGGCGTCGGCCATGGCGTCCTTGGCCAGGACCTCGATCTCGTCAGCCTTCATGGCCTCGCAGACGTGCGGGATGTTCACGTCGGCGGAGAGCTGCTTGACGGCGGCGATGGCGGCATCGGCGGCCTCGTCGGTGCTCATGCCCGTGGTGTCAACGCCCATGGCGACGGCGACCTTGGCCAGGCGCTCGGCGCAAACCGGCTTGTTGAACTCCATGGCGATCGGCAGCAGCATGGCGCAGGCGACACCGTGCGGGGTGTCGTAGTGGGCGGACAGGGTGTGGGCCATGGCGTGATCGATGCCCAGGCCGACGTTGGAGAAGCCCATGCCGGCAACATACTGGCCAAGAGCCATGCCCTCGCGGCCGGAGCCGGGCTGACCGGACTTGGCCTCGGCAACGGAGTCGCGCAGGTTCTCGCTGATCAGCTTAATAGCCTCAAAGTGGAACATGTCGGAGAGCTCCCAAGCGCCCTTGGTGGTGTAGCCCTCGATGGCGTGGGTCAGAGCGTCCATACCGGTGGAAGCGGTCAGGCCGGCGGGCATGGAAGCCATCATGTCGGGGTCGACGACGGCGACCTCGGGAGCGTCGTTGGTGTCGACGCACACGAACTTGCGGACCTTCTCGGGGTCGGTGATGACGTAGTTGATGGTCACCTCAGCAGCGGTACCGGCGGTCGTCGGCACAGCGATGGTGAACACGGCGTGGTTCTTAGTCGGAGCAACGCCCTCGAGGCTGCGGACATCGGCGAACTCGGGGTTGTTGATGATGATGCCGATAGCCTTGGCGGTGTCCATGGAGGAACCGCCACCGATGGTCACGATAGCGTCAGCCTCGGCGGCCTTGAAGGCCTCGACGCCGTCCTTGACGTTCTGGATGGTGGGGTTGGGCTTGATCTCGGAGTAAAGGCTCCAAGCGATGCCGGCGGCGTCGAGCTCGTCGGTCACCTTAGCGGTAACGCCAAACTTGACCAGATCGGGGTCGGAGCAGACGAAGATCTTCTTGTAGCCACGACGCTGGAGCTCGCCGGGGATCTCCTTGATGGCGCCGGAACCATGGTAAGAGATGGTGTTGAGAACGAAACGATTAGCCATTGATAGCCTCCTATCGTGCGCGGGGCACCCGTTACGCCCCGCACTATAAGTTCCATCCTAACGCTTTTGAAACAAAAAACACGTGAGAACGTCAAAGGTGTTAAAGCGTTTCAACAACTGGCATCGTCACTACCCGACCACTAAACAAAAAAAGGGGCGACCGAGATGGCCGTCCCCTCCCCATTATCGATCTATCTGACAAGGGGACTGCCCCCTTGTCACATCTTGCCGCTATTTTTGGCAGGCGTCTTTCCAATCTTCGCAGGCACGCTTCCAGCGAGAGCGCAAATCGCGCTCGCGGTCGATAAACATGATGGCAAACGCGACAAACAGCAGCAAGCTCGCCACGACGATGGCGTGCAGGCCCATGCGCTCAATACACCAGTTGCCCAACACGGCGCCAAACACAAAGGTAAAGATCACGCCAAAGTACAGCAGGCCGTTTTCCAAAAAGCCGCGCCTGTGGGTGATGATGTAATCGTCCACGTTTTGCAGCGCGTTGCGCAAGTTGCCGATGCACATGGTCGTAGCGATGCCGTGACCGTGGATCTTGCGGAAGCTCTCGACCTGCATGCCGCAGGCAAACGAGGTGAGGCAGTTGGCGAGCAGGTTGTAACCGCCACCGGGGATAAAGCTCACGCCCAGCAAGATGACGGCTTCAAAGAACACCGTCACTTGGCGCCAGTGAATCACGCTGCCAAACCGCTCATGTACCAGGTCGGCAAGCATAATGCCCACGGCAAACGACACCACGGGGAAGAAATAGCGTCCCGCCAGTGCCCAATTGCCCTCCGAGATGCTCACGCCCACGAGCAGGATGTTGCCCGTCTGCGCGTTTGCGAAAACATGGTCGCGCCCAATGTACGAATACACATCCATAAAGCCACCGGCGAGCGCCAAGATGATGCCCAGCTCAATAGACTCCGATATCTGTTTGGCACGCTGCATCGTCGTGCATCCTCCTTGTTGACGACCCTCTCGTGCGTTGGCGGAAACATAGCCGCCGTTCATACTGTAACCCATTGACAACATGGCGTGCGCGCGAGACGGGTTCTCCAACGCGCAGATACACAGTCTGGAAACAAACAGCGGGCGCGGCGCCGGCACCCGCATCGACACGCCGATCCGCCAGCTCGTGTACTCCACCAGTCTTTTTAGCCCCGTCCCAAAAAGACTGGTTACAATTACGTGCAGCATACAAACACCGGGAGGGATCGTGGCAAAAAAGCCTCAGCACGCTCAGAACAACCAGCGCAGTCAGCAGGGCAAACAGGGCCAGCAACAAAAGCGCGGCGGCAAGGCACAGGGTGGGCACACCACGCATACCCCAGCAGCGCCCGTCCGTCCCTGGCGTCCGGGCCGCGACAAGTTTCTCCCCGTCAGTCGCGCCGACATGGATGCGCGCGGCTGGGACCAGTGCGACTTCGTCTATATCTGCGGTGATGCCTACGTGGACCATCCGAGCTTTGGCATGGCTATCATCAGCCGCGTACTCGACGCGCACGGCTACAAAGTGGGCATCATCTGCCAGCCCGACTGGACCGACCCTGCCAGCATCACTGTGCTCGGCGAGCCGCGCCTGGGGTTTCTCGTCAGCGCCGGCAACATGGACTCCATGGTCAACCACTATTCGGTAACCAAGCACCGCCGCCACACCGACGCCTATACCCCCGGCGGCGAGGAAGGTCACCGCCCCAACCGTGCCGTCACGGTCTACGGCAATCTCATCCGTCAGACGTTTAAGGACGCTCCCATCATTATCGGCGGCATCGAGGCAAGCCTGCGCCGCCTGGCCCACTACGACTACTGGCAGGACAAGCTCAAGCGCTCGGTGCTGCTCGACTCGGGCGCCGACATCCTCATCTACGGCATGGGCGAGCACGCAATCGTCGAGATAGCCGACGCGCTCGACGCGGGGCTGCCCGTCGATCAGATCACCTATATCAACGGCACCGTCTACCGCACCAGCTCGCTCGACGAGGTCTACGACTACGACTTGCTGCCCAGCTGGGACGACCTTGCCGCCGACAAGCTCAATTACGCGCGCAGCTTTAACGTACAGCAGCAGAACATGGACCCCATCACCGGGCATCGTCTGGTAGAGCCCTACCCCAACAGCGTCTATGTGGTGCAGAACCCACCGTCGGCCACGCTCACCACCGACGAGATGGACGAGGTGGCCGAACTCCCCTACGCACGCGATTGGCATCCCGATTACGACGCGGCGGGCGGCGTGCCGGCCTTTGCCGAGATCAAGTTTTCCATTAGCTCCAACCGCGGCTGTTTTGGTGAGTGCTCGTTTTGCGCGCTGACCTTCCACCAGGGCCGCGTGCTGCAGATGCGCAGCCACGACTCGATCATGCGCGAGGCCGAGCTGCTCACGCGCGATCCCGAGTTTAAGGGCTACATCAACGACGTGGGCGGACCGACGGCAAACTTTAGCCGCCCGGCCTGCGACAAGCAGCTCAAGCACGGCGTGTGCAAGAACAAGCGCTGCCTGTGGCCGAACGTGTGCAAGAACATGGTGGTCGACGAGAGCGGCTACACGCAGCTGCTACGCGACCTGCGCCAGCTGCCGGGCGTCAAGAAGGTCTTCGTGCGCAGCGGCATCCGTTTTGACTACACCATGGCCGATGCCTCGGACGAGTTTTTGCGCGAGCTGCTGGAACACCATGTCTCGGGCCAGCTGCGCGTAGCGCCCGAGCACGTGAGCGACGCGGTACTGTCCGTGATGGGCAAGCCAAGCCGCGCCGTCTACGACGCGTTCTGCCGTAAATTTGAACGCTTGAACCGCGAATACGGACTCAAACAGTACGTAGTGCCGTATCTGATTTCGAGCCATCCCGGCTCGACCATGAAGGAAGCCGTAGACCTTGCCGAGGCCGTGCGCGACATGGGCTACATGCCCGAGCAGGTGCAGGACTTCTACCCCACCCCGTCCACCATGTCGACGTGCATGTACTACACTGGCGTGGATCCGCGCACTATGCAGCCGATCTACGTGGCACGCGACCCGCACGAAAAGGCCATGCAGCGTGCGCTCATCCAATACCGCAAGCCCGAGAACTACAAGCTTGTGCGTGAGGCGCTGGAAAAGGCCGGCCGCCGAGATCTAATCGGCTACACCAAGCATTGCCTGATCCGTCCCGTACCGCCGCGCCCGGGCGAGACGTCTGCTGGCGGCGGACATGGGACCGGCAAGAAGGGCGGCAAGGCCCACGGTGGCGCCGCCGGCAAGGGGCCCAAGGGCAGCAAGGGCCACGGCGGCATGTCGCGTGCGCAGAACACCGCAGGCCGCAACCGCGCGGCCCAGGGACGACAGGGCGCCAACGGAGGCGGGCGTCGCAACTAGGGCAGCGGTGCGCTCGCTGCGTCCATCCCACACGCGTGGCGTAGCAAGCGCATTGCCTCAACAAGGATGACGCCGGCGATAGCGACCGTAATTGCCACGTCGAACGGCGTGTTCACAAACCAGAGCAACGTCATGAGATACGACCCGGCATTAAAGGCAAAGTGCAGCAGGATCGTGTAACGGAGCTTTCCGGTGGTCACGAGCACCCAGCCAAAGATGAGGCCGGCAACACCCGCATAGCAGCCCTGCACCCAGTTCATGTGCATAAAGCCGAAGACCGCCGCCTGCAGTACGATTGCCGCGGCGACGCCCCAGGCACTCGGGGCCGCCCAGGGCACTATGGCGCCGTCTTGCGCGTTCACGCGGCGCCGACGTTTCCAGAGCGGATGGCACTGTGGATTAAACGCACGCAGTGAGAACTCAAAGATGATGCCGCGCACCAGGAGCTCTTCGCAAAATGGCGCGCCAATCACCGTGGTCAGAACGGCCAGATAGCTCGTGTCGCCCATGCCTGTTTCCTCGACGAGCTCGCTATAGTCTGCCGCGACCTCGGGCAGCAGCGACAGCACGCCGTCGCATAGATAGCTAATGACCACCTGCATGGACAGGCCGATCACGACAACGCAGACGATGCGCTTCCATGCCGCGCCTGCTCCCCCACCGAACGGGCGCTCGCCTTGCTGGCGCGCCATAAACGAGCGCGGCCACAGATAACGCCACCACAGCAGCGCCATCAAAAACGACGCCGTCTGAGCGGCAGCCTGGAACCATTGGATATCGAGATTGTCGATCGGATAGCCCGTCAGCGCCGACACGGCACCGAGAACAGAAAACAGAACCACGCTCAGGGCTATATCGGCAGCGACAACGCCAAAACAGGCAAGCGCCCACGCTATCGCATTGAGCATGCCAACCTCCTCAAAACCGTTCCCTAGTTCTACCACAACTCGGCAGAGAGCTGATCCCATGGGGACGGAGGAAAACGGATCACTTATTGATGAGAATCGGGCGCAGTGCCAAAGGCCCCGTTGGGCGAGATGTCGAACGGGAAGGTGCCGCAGCGATTGAACGCGGCGATAAACATGCGGATGGCGTTGGACGGCGTGGTGCCCACGAGCTGGGTTGCCGCCGCGAAGGCTGCCTTCTCCTCGGGCAAGACCTTCGCGACTACGGGGGTCATGTGTTCTGCCATGGCGCTTCCTTTTTGAAACGACGGTAGTGCGGATAGATGCGGGCCACGCGGCTGGGCGACGGGCTGTGAAGGCAACCCGATTGGCCCGCATCTGGAGTTTGTTTCTGCGGCGTTGGTATTACTTGGTATTCCTAAGTATTACCCCGCAGATAGAATACCACACCCGACCCCATGGGGACGGAGGAAAACGAATCATTTTGTTGCTGAGTTAGTATTTAGAGCGTGATGATGCCCGAGATATCGAGGGCCTGAGCGTCGGAGACGTCATGTGTGGCGAGCAAGAGCGTGCGGCCGTCGAGCAGGTCGAGCACGACCTTGGTCGTCGCATCGCGCGCGGCGGCATCCAGGCCGGTAAAGGGCTCGTCAAGAATCACCGCGCCGCCCGGGCACAGCAGGGCCCGAGCGATCTCGACGCGACGGCGCTGCCCGCCCGAAAGCTCGGCCACGCGCGAATGCACGTCGATTCCCGGCACCAGCAGGCGCAGCAGGGCCGCAGCGCTCGAATCATCCACGCGTGCATCGGCGCACACCAGCACGTTATCCAGCGCCGAGGCGGACTCGATCAAGCGTGCATCCTGAAACACCATCGAGCACGGCGCGCACTCCCCCGCTGCCAACGAAAGCAGCGTCGACTTGCCCATGCCCGAAGCGCCCATCACGCAGATACGCCCACCCGCAGGCACGTTGAGCACCAGACCATCCAGCGCCGGCGCCCAGGGCGCACGATCGCCCACGACAAGCGCAAGCTCCGCTGCAGCGCCATCGCTCGCAGCCCCCGCACGCCCGCGCAGTCCATGCCCATGCGCCCGCACGGCCGCGCGCCACGCCACGGGTCCCGAAACCCGCAGCAGCCACACCAGCACGCGCTCACACGTCCACGAGGCGGCAACGACCAGCACGGTCCACGCCAGCAGATCAGCCGTCTCAATCAAAAGCTTTGCCTGATAGATGCGCTCACCCACGGTGCCCACCGCCATGCCGATCAGCTCGGCTGCCACGCCGGCCTTCCAGCTCATGCCGATCACGGCGCGGGCGCACGAAAGCACAAACGGCAGGACTTCGCGCCAGGTATGGGCGCAAAACAGGCGCCAGCCGCGCACGCCATGCAGACGGAACATCTGCTCCAGCGGTTTATTCACCTGTGCCAAGCCCTCGGCCAGCGAAAAATACACGCCCGGCAGCGCCATCAAAAAGACCGCGGCGATGCTCACGCGCGCCGATCCCAACCAAATAAGCAGCAGGACCACCACGCAGGCAACCGGCGTCGCCTTAACAAACGAAAGTGCCGGAGCCACCAGGCGCGCAAACGCCCGCAACCGTGACGAAATCCCGGCAAGCACGCCACCACACACCGCGGCAAGCGCCAGCCCGCCCAATATTCGCGCGCCCGAGCCCGCCAAAATCGCCCAGGTACCGCCATCGCACACCAGGCGCAGCAGCGCCAAGGCAACAGCACCCGGCCCCGGCAAGATCAGTGGCTGCGCCACCAGCGCCGCCGCGAAGACCCACACGGCAAGCCAAAAGGCGGCGACGGCACCTGCTGCCGCCACCGCCTTCATACGCTCTGTCATTTGTCGAGCAAACACACGCACGGGCTACTCCATGTAGTAGAAATCGTCAGCCGGAAGTTTACCACCCACGGCGCTCGCGTCCGCGTCGGCCAGCACCTGCAGATACCCACTAAGTGCCGCCTTCATATCCTTGCCCGTCTGGCACACAAGCATGCACCCGGGAATCGCCTTCTCGGCGATCTTGGCGTTGTCCACGATGCCAGCATCGACCACGGCCTGCGCCCAGTCTGCCGGCGCCGCATTGACGGCCTTAACGCTCGCCGCATGGCAGCTCAAGAACTCCGCCACGGCCTCGGGATGTTCCTCGGCAAACGCGCGGCGCACCACGGTCACACCCGTCAGCAGGCGCGAACCCGTGTCACCTGCCAGCTCATCCCACACATCGGTCAGACTTACCGGCGCCGACAGCTTGCCTTCGCTCTTTGCGATGGCGGCGGTCTTGAACGGCTCCGGCAGCACGCCCACGGCGGACGGGTCGGCAAGCAGGGCCGACAGCACCTCGGTGGGCTCGCTCTTAAACTCGAGCGTCACCTGGCCGGTCAGGCCCGCGCGCTCCAGCAGGAAGTTCATGACGTACTCTGGCGTGGTGCCCTTGCCCGTCATGTAGACGGTGCGACCCGCCAGATCGCCAAACGAGGCCACATTCGCGTCGCCCGTCACAACGTTCAGCACACCCAGCGTGTTGATGTCGATGACCTGCACCGCGCCCTCGGTCTTGTTGTAGAGTACGCTCGCCACGTTGGCGGGCACCAGGGCAATGTCGATATCGCCCTGAATGACCTTGGGCACAATCTCATCGACGGCAGTATTCATCGCAAAGTCGAACTCATTGTCCGTCTCGCCATCGGCCGCCCGGTCCATAAACTGCACCAGACCAATCGAGGTCGGCCCCTTGAGCGAGGCGACGTGCACCTCGACCGGCTCGGCAGTGGCACCGTCGGCGGCAGGCCCGGCAGCCGAACCCGCGGCGGACCCGGCACCGGCAGCCCCGCCGCCACAGCCCGCGAGCGCAAGCGACAGGGCGCCCGCGGCGAGCGCCGAGGCAAACCCCCGGCGCGACATCTCAAAATCAAACGCGCGCATCACTAGTACGTCCCCTCGTTGGGCATCGTCCATGCGTGATGGTCGGTATGCAGCAGCTCCTCGGCCAGCGGCGAGAGCGGCTCGCCCAAGAACTCGCGGTAGCACGCCTGGACATCGGGATTCTCGTGCGAGAAGCGAATGTCCGCAGCGGCATCCAGGCCCCAGAGCACCTGGCCACGCTCGGCTGCCAGCTCGCAGCCGTCGTGGATGGGCTGACCGCCGCCACCGACGCAGCCGCCCGGGCATGCCATGACCTCAACGAAGTCATAGCTCACGCGGCCGTCGCGAATCGCGTCGAGCAGACGGGCGGCGTTGCCTAGCCCGTGCGCCACGGCGACGCGCACCTTGGTGCCATCGATACCGGCCACGGCCTCCTTCCAGCCGTCCAGGCCGCGCACATCGGTAAAGAAGTCGGCGTCGGGGTTCTTGCCCGTCACCAGGTAATAGGCCGAGCGCACGGCAGCCTCCATCACGCCGCCCGTGGCGCCAAAGATCACACCCGCGCCCGTGCCAAAGCCCAGCGGCGTGTCGAGCGGCTCCTCAACCAGCGTGTCGACGCTCACGTGGCTCGCGCGGATCATGCGCACCGTCTCGCGCACCGTCAGCGCAACGTCCACATCGGGCGTGCCGTCCTCGCCCACCATGCTCGGCAGCGCGCACTCGGCCTTCTTGGCCGTGCACGGCATCACGGACACCACAAACAGACGCTCGGGCTCCACGCCCAGCACCTTGGCGTAGTAGGTCTTGGCGATGGCGCCAAACATCTGCTGCGGCGACTTGGACGTGGACAGGCTGTCGACAAACTCCGGGTAGCGCGCCTTCACAAAGCGTACCCAGCCCGGGCAGCAGCTCGTGAACATGGGCCAGCTGCGGCTGTCGCCCTCGCCCTTGGCGGCCTTACCCAGGCGCTCGAGCAGCTCGGAGCCCTCCTCCATAATGGTGAGGTCGGCCGAGAAGTCGGTATCGAACACGTACTCAAAGCCCACGCGGCGCAGCGCACAAGCCAGGCGCTCGACAGTAGCCTCCTCGCGCGGAATGCCGAGCTCCTCGCCCCAGGCGCTACGCACGGCCGGCGCAATCTGCACCAGCACGATCTTGTCGGGATCGGCGATGGCATCGAACACGGTCTCGGTATCGTCACGCTCGCGCAGGGCGCCCGTCGGGCAATGCGTGATGCACTGGCCGCACGCGACGCAATCGGTCTTGCCGATCGGCGCACGCCCGCGGGTGCCCACGGCGGTATGCGTGGCGCGGTTGGTCAGATCCCAAATCCCTAAGCCCTGCACGCTCTCGCACACCTTGATGCAGCGCATGCATTTGATGCACTTGTCGTTATCGCGGATGATGGGGAAATCGAAATCCCAGCCCTCGCGCGCCAGGTGCTGCTCGTACGGCAGATAGAAGATGCCCAGGTCGTTGGCGATGGTCTGCAGGTTGCAGTTACCACTGCGCACGCAGCTCGTACAGCGCGAGTCGTGCTGGGACAGCAGCAGCTGCACGTTGGTGCGACGCGCCTCGCGGGCCTTGGGGCTGTTAGTGTGGACCACCATGCCGTCGAGCACGTAGTTGTTGCAGGCGGCAACCAGCTGGTCGCAGCCCTCAACCTCGACCACGCACACGCGGCAACCGCCGATCTCGTTTAGATCGCGCAGGTAGCACAGGGTGGGAATCTGGATGCCGACGGACTTGGCCGCGTCCAGGATCGTGGTGTGCTCGGGAACCACGACCTCGCAATTATCGATAGTGAGCTTGACCATGTTGAGTGCTCCGCTTTCGGTGTTGTCGCTGACAGTGGGGTTGTTGAGCTCTACCATTCCAGGTTCCTCCCTCCGCGGAACGCACCAAAGCCAAAGTGGTCGCAACGCAGGCAGCGGCTTGCCTCCTGGCGTGCCTCCTCCTCGGTAAGGCCCTGCTCGACCAGATTCCAATCGTGGATGCGCTCGCCGGCCTCGCGCTCGCCCAGCTCGCAGCGGCCGCACTCGTGCTTGCCCTTAAACTGCACGGTCGGCAGCTCAACGTCGAGCTTGATCTTGTGGTCAAAGCCCAGGTAGCGGTCGATATTTGCCGAAGCAACGCGGCCGGCGTTGATGGCCCGGATGACGGTGGCGGGACCGGTCTGGCAGTCACCGCCGCTAAAGAGGCCGTCGAAGTTAGGCACGGCGCCGTCCGAATCGGTGACGACGCAGCCCCACTTGCAGGCGATGCCCATCTCCTCAAACGGCTTGGAATCGATGTCCTGACCAATGGCAACAAACACGCGCTCGCAGGGAATGACGCGCTCGGGCGTCGCGGCGGCACGCGGGGCCGGGCGCCCACGACGGGGCTCGCCGATAATCTGCGGCTGCACGCGCAGACCACTCACGCGACCATCTTCGCCCGTCTCAATAGCGAGCGGTGCGGTGAGCTCAAGAACCTCGCAGCCCTCGGCCTGGGCGCCGGCAATCTCGGCATCCTGGGCCGTCATGTCGCAGATGCGACGGCGGTAGACGATGCTCACCTTTTCGGCACCGCAGCGCACGGCAGAGCGCGCCACGTCCATGGCCACGTTGCCGCCGCCGATGACGCACACGCGCTGACCGCTCAGGTCGGGCAGCTCGTCGTCGCCGATGGCGCGCAGCATCTTGACGGCCGACTCCACGCCGGGCGCCTCTTCGCCCGGAAGGCCGAGCTTCTTATCGCTGTGGGCACCAATGGCCAGGTAGACGGCATCGAACTCGTCGCGCAGGCGGGCAAGCTCCTCGCCATTGACGGAGTGGTCGAGTTCCACGTTGATGCCGGCGCTCAAGATCCAGTCGATCTCGGCCTGCAGGCGCTCGCGCGGCAGACGGTAGCTGGGAATGCCATAGCGCAGCATGCCGCCCAGGTGGTGGCGCTGCTCAAAGATGGTCACCTTATGGCCCATCACGGCCAGGTAGTAGGCACAGGAAAGGCCGGCCGGGCCGCCGCCGATCACGGCGATGCGCTTGCCGGTGTTGTCGGCCACGCTGGGCTTGTAATCGTTGAGGTCGCTGTGCTCAACGGCAAAACGCTTGAGGGCGAGGATGTTCATGGGATCGTCGACCATGCCGCGACGGCAGTGCATCTCGCAGGGATGCTCGCACACCAAACCGCAGACGAGCGGCAGCGGGTTGTTCTTGCGGATGACCTTGACGGCATTGGCATAGCGGCCGGCCTCGACCAGCGAAATGTAACCGGGAATGTCGACGTGCGCCGGGCAGCCCGAGACGCACGGGACGCGGGCCTCGCGGTCAAAGCCACAGGAGTGCTCGCGGATGTGGTGCTCAAAGTCGTCGCGGAAACCGCGGATAGCCGTAAGCGCCATGGCGCCGGCCTCGTAACCGATGGCGCAGTCGCTCGAAAGATAGATGGTGCGGGCGGTGCGCTCAATCAGATTGAGCGTGGACTCGTCGGCGCGGCCTTCGAGCACATCGGCGAGCAGGTCGCTCAGCGCGCTCAGGCCCACACGGCAGGGCGTGCACTTGCCGCAGCTCTGGGTGGAGCACAGGTTGACGAGCGCTGCCGTAAACTCAACGGGACACGGGGCGAGCGAACTCACCGCCAGACGACGTCCGAGCGCATCGTGCAGGTCGTCCATGACAGCCTGAGCGTGGCTGCGTTCCATTACGTGCAGTCGTGCCATAAGATCCCCTCTCATGCGGCAGCCCGGAGGCGAGGCCGGGCGAAGTTGCTACACGCACAACACTGACCTATAAAGTTGTTAGGCCTCCACGCAGTTTGGCAGGCGGTATGAAATGTCACCCTCGGCGGTGAAATAGAACATTACCGCAGATAAATGCCATATTTGATAAAACGCGTTACCAAACGACAATGCCCCGCCCACGCAATCACGTGGGCGGGGCATTGCTTCAGGCATGCGGCCAGCGACCCTGTTGCTTTTACTTAAGCTCGGGCCAGTAACCCTTGTTGGCCTCGATCATGTCGTCGAGAACCTCCTTGGCGACCTTCATCGACGGCACAGTCTTGTTGAGCGTAAAGGCCTTAAGCGCCTTCTCGTACGAACCCTCGATCGTAGCCTCGACAATGAGCTTCTCGGAGTTCAGCTGCTGCATCATGAGGCCCTGCTGGAACAGCGGAATGTTGTCGCGGCTGATGACCTCGGGGCCGTTCTTGCCAATGTAGGCAGGCAGCTCGACCATAGCGTCGTAGGGCATGTTGGGGATGGCGCCCTTGTTCTCGCAAATGACCAGGAAGCGCTGCTTGGTGTCGTTCTTCAGAGCGATGGCCAGGTCGGCAATCCAGTCGCCGTGGCTGCCCGCATAGAACGTGCTCTCGTCGATCTCGCCCGTCTTCTCGTAGTGATCGATACCGTCGAAGAGGTTCTTCTCACGCGTCTCCTCAACCTCGTTAGCACGGGTGCGCTCGGGGTTGGAGTGCTCGACGAACTCCTTCTGCTGCAGGTAGTAGTTCAGATACGTGTTGGGCAGGTACTCCGGGAAGCACTCCATGATCTCGTACTCGCCCTTCCAGACGTAGTACCAGCTGCCCTTGGTGTGGCGGTTCTGCTCGGGGTGCTCGTCGGTGGCCTCCTCGGGCTTCTTTGCCATGAGCGAGCCCATGCCCTTGAGGTACGAATCGGGCAGCAGAATCTCATGCTCCTTGATGTACTCGCGCAGCTGCGGGAGCACCTCCTCGCCCTTGTGGCGGATCGAGGTGAACCAACCAAAGTGGTTGAGGCCAAAGTAATCGTACTCGACATCCTTCTTGTCGATATCGAGCGCGGCGCAAACCACGTCGATGATCGCGATCGGCATGTCGCAGATGTTGATGATGCGAGCGTTCGGGCGCAGCACACGGCAGCCCTCGGAGACGATGGCGGCGGGGTTGGAGTAGTTGAGAATCCAGTAGTCCTTCTTGGCGTACTTCTCAACGTCATCGATCAGCTCGACCATGGGGAAGATGGTGCGCATGCCGTAGGCAAGGCCGCCGCAACCGCAAGTCTCCTGACCCACGCAGCCGTGACGCAGCGGAATCTTCTCGTCCTGCTCGCGCATGGCGTAGCCGCCCACGCGCATCTGGGCAAACACGAAGCTCGCGTCGGTAAAAGCCGTCTCCTTGTCGGTGGTCACCGTGAGCTTGATGTCCAGGCCGAGGTCCTCGTGCAAAATCCAGTCCACGAGCACGCCGATCTTGCGCTGGCGCTCCTCGTTGATGTCGTACAGACGAATCTCGTCAACGTCGAGCTCGTCCTTGCGCAGGGCGATGGACTTGACGATGCCGGGGGTAAAGGTGGATCCGCCACCACACAGAGTAATGATCATTGTTTACTGCTCCTTCTCAATTGCGTTTTCGACCTTGTCGCGCATCTCGGCGACCTTCATGCCAAAGATGATCTGGATATTATTGCCGTTGCGGTTGATGCCGCTGTTGGGCACGTGGTTGATGAGGTCCTCATTGATGAGGTCCGGGTTCTTAACGTTCACGCGAAGACGCGTAAAGCAGTTCTCGAGCTCCTCGATGTTGTCCTTGCCACCAAGACCTGCGACCAGGTCGGCAATACCTGCATCGACGCCCTCTGCGGGAGCCGCGGCAACAGCGCCCTGCTTCACCGCGACAGACGCGGCGGCCTCGCCCTCGGCAACGGACTCGGCGAGCTCGGACTCCTCCTCGCGACCAGGCGTGTGGAGGTTGAGCTTCTTGATGAGGAAGGTGAAGAGGAAGAAGTACAGAGCGGCGTTGACGACTCCAAGCACCAGCATAACCGGCCAGTTGGTCTTGTCGACACCGAGGACCAGGTTGGAAACCACGATGTTGATGATGCCGCCTGCAGTCGAAGCGGGCACGGAGAGGACCTTGAGCAGGACCAGGAAGATGCCGGAAAGAACCGAGTGAACGACAAAGAGCACGGGAGCGGCAAAGACAAAGAGGAAGTCCATGGGCTCGGTGACACAGGAGAGCACGGCGGTGATGATCAGCGGGATGATAACGGCCTTGGTCTTATCCTTGTTCCCCTTGTAAGCGGTGACGATAAAGGCGAGACCGATACCGATGTAGGGCCACAGGTTGTTGAAGGTGTAGCTGTTGAAGTAGGTGCTATCGGAGAAGGGCTGGCCCGTCATTGCCATCTCGGCGACACGGATGGGATAGGCACCGGCGATAACCTGATCGCCCAGCGTCAGGGTGCCACCCACATCGGAGAACTGGAACGGGGTGTAGATGAGGTGGTGCAGACCGGTAGGAACGAGCAGCTTGTTGAGCATGCCGTAGATAAACAGACCGATGTTGCCCGACTCCTTAATGATGCCGGCAACGGAGGAGATGGCACCCTGAACCGGAGGCCAAACGATGCAGAACCCAGCGCCCATGATCCAGGAAATGATGATCATGATCAGGAACGGAAAGCGAACGCCCGAGAACATCGAAAGGGCAATGGGGAACTGCTTGTTCGAGTACTTGTTGAACACGGCACCGGTGATGCAACCAAGAATGATGCCGCCAAACACGCCGGTATCGAGCACCTGAATGCCCATAACGGTGGCCTGGCCGGTTCCGGTAAGGCCGAGCATGCCGCTCGCATCGGCAAGAGAGCCGGTGGCGTTGAGCACGATGTTGTTAGCCTGCAGGAACAGGAAGAACGACATCAGGGCAATCAGCGAGGCATGGCCCTTGTTCTTCTTTGCCATGGCGCCGGCGATGCCCACGCAGAACAGAATCGAGAGGTTGTTGATGATAAACATCAGCGACTGGTAGACAACGGCGCCCACAAGCTGGAACGGACCAGAGCCCAGTACGGGGACCAAAGCACAAATGGTCTTGTTGGTCAGAATGATGCCCACGATGAGCAGGATGCCGGCAACCGAGAGATACATCATCGGCTGAACGATCGACTTCGCGAACACCTCCAACGGCGCTTTGAAATTGAACTTCTTTTTTGCGGTCATAGCGGTACTCCCCTTCCTTTTCCGCAAATTAAGACAGATGTGCCCTGGACAAGACCGTGAGCCTTGCCTTATATCAATCGATGTGTGGGCACGTTATGCCTAGAGACCAGGTTCTCCAAGCAGGTTAACAATGTGATATGCGAGATAACTCTTCTCAGCATCGGTAACGACAACGTTATAGGTAGACGACAAGTGGGCGGCTATGGCGTCCGCGCACGAGAATGCGCAGGGATACGCCGTTTCATCGATTCGGAACAGCGCGTCTCCGTTGATTTGCCCTGCCGTAGGATCGAGCGCTCGCTGTGCGAAAAACTGCAGGTGACGAACGAAACGTTCGTAAGGCAGCGAGGTGTCATCGAGGGTCGTAGCATAGCGCTTGGAAACAATCGCGAGCACGTCGCGAACAAGCTGGACCGAAACAATCAAACGATCGGAGCGTTGCGGCATGGTGGCGTTGACGATATGCAGCGTAATGAAACCCTGCTCTTCTTCGCTCATCTGAATGCCCATATACTCCTTGATAATCTGCAGCGCACGGCCCGCAAGTGCATACTCCTTGCGATAGAACTGCTGGATCTCGAGCAGCAACGGATTCTCACAGGAGACGCCCTTGCGCTCGCGCTCCAAAGCAAGGCTGATATGGTCTGCGAGAGCAATGAGAATCTTGTCGTTGATATCAACATTGAGCTCTCGACGGAGCATCTGAACAATGTCCTCGGCAATCACGAGGTTGACGGTGGGGATGGACTCCAAAAGATGTGCCAAGCGGTCAATCGTACGCGAATCCTGAGAAGTTCCCTCCTGCAACGCGTAGGTCTTTTCGATCGACGCCTCGTCGATGGCATCGCCGGCATGACGGCCAAAGCAGAGGCCTCGACCGATGACGATGAGCTCGGAGCCATCGTCCGAAGTGACCATTGCGACGTTGTTGTTAAAAACTCGCTTGATAACCACGGTACCCACCACAAGAATTTACTCGGAAAGCCAGACGACAGGCTCTTTAACAGCAACAGGGCCGGAAGCATGCTCACGAAGAGTCGAGTTCTCCGAGCGCTCGCACACGATAACGAAGACCGTGGGATCGAAGCCGGCGGCGCGGACCACGTCGAAATCGACCTCGACGAGGGGCTGGCCCGCGTCAACGTGATCACCCTGGGCAACAAGCGCATGGAAGCCCTTGCCCTCAAGGTTAACAGTGTCGATTCCGATGTGCAGCATCACCTGAGCAGAACTGTCGTCGGACATGATGCCCAGCGCGTGCTCAGTCGGAAACAGCGCCGCGACGGTGCCGGAAACAGGAGCGCACACCGTTCCCTCTTGGGGAACCACGGCAACGCCATCGCCCACAGCACGGCTGCTAAAAGCGGGATCATTGGTTTTTTCTAGATGAACAAGCTCGCCGGAAACAGGAGCAAGGATTTCGAACTCGGAAGCTGCAGTCTTCTGCTCATCCGAACCGCCCATCAGGCGAGAAAAGAAACCCATGGTGGCATGTCCCTTCATAAATATAGCCCAACCAAAATCAAGCGAATGCATCCATAGAGACACACCCGTTCAAAGACTTTGGTTAGGCCCACGTCCGAGGGACTCGGTAACCTTCCGCATTTCTTTTACGGGAGATATTGTAGACAAGCCCAAAGCCGGAACAACCATTAGGGGGCGCGGACGATTTCTTGGACCGCGCCTAGGCGTATCCAAGCTTCCTGCGGTACTCCATCGGGCTGAGCCACCCGAGGGACTTCTTGATCCGCTCCTCACGATAGTACACGAGGTAGGCCACGAGCCTGCCCATGAACTCCCCGGCCGTCACGCCCTCCCAGTCCCTGTAGTGGAAGAA
>JAXKHW010000009.1:0-5867 GCA_036549635.1 Collinsella sp.
ACCAGGTCCTCGGCAGCCACACCGCACTTGCGGGCAAAGCCCTGGGCGGCCTTGGTGGCGTTACCGTCAGCATCGAAGGCGATGTTGGCCGCAGGGCCA
Source organism: Collinsella sp. (assembly GCA_036549635.1). Classification (GTDB taxonomy): domain Bacteria; phylum Actinomycetota; class Coriobacteriia; order Coriobacteriales; family Coriobacteriaceae; genus Collinsella. The sequence goes on from JAXKHW010000009.1 coordinate 100, forward strand.
CGCTTGACCTCGTGAACCTCATCGGTCGCGGTGGCGACGTCGGCAACGAGTGCAGCCAGGCGACGCGGGCTCGAGATCACGCGGACCTCGCCGTGGGCCAGACCGGCCTCGTCGAGACCCTTGGCGATCATGGTGCCAAGCTGCTTGACGGCATTGTTCAGCGGTGCGGAGGGCATTTCTTCCGTACCGATCTCAAACAGGAAATCCTTAGCGTCTGCCATGGCTTACGCCACCTCGCCTTCCTGATCGGCATTCTCGTTGACTCCGGCGACCTCGGCCATGTAGGCCTCGCAGCACGCCTTGGCGACGGCGCGGACGCGCAGGATGTAGTTGGCACGCTCGACCGCGGACAGCGCGCCACGGGCATCGAGCAGGTTGAAAGCGTGGCTGCACTTCATGACGCAGTCGTACGCCGGCAGCGGCAGCTTTCGTTCCAGGCAGGAATGGCACTCGGCCTCGTAGTCGTCAAACTTTTGACGCATCATCTCGACGTTGGCGACCTCAAAGTTGTAGGCGCTGAACTCGCGCTCGTTCTCGAGGAACACGTCGCCATAGGTCATGGGCGTGCCGTCGGGCAGGTAGCTCCACACCAGGTCGTAGACGGAGTTGACGCCCTGGGCGTACATGGCGATGCGCTCCAGGCCATAGGTGATCTCGACAGGAACGGGGTCGACCTCGATACCGCCCACCTGCTGGAAGTACGTAAACTGCGTGACCTCCATGCCATTGAGCCAGACCTCCCAGCCAAGACCCCAGGCGCCAAGGGTTGGGCTCTCCCAGTCGTCCTCGACAAAGCGGACGTCATGGTCGTTGGGGTCCAGACCGATAGCGGCAAGAGACCCCAGGTAAAGCTCCTGGGCGTTGACCGGTGAGGGCTTGATGAGCACCTGGAACTGATAGTAGTGCTGCATGCGGTTGGGGTTCTCGCCGTAGCGGCCGTCAGCGGGACGGCGGCAAGGCTGCGCATAGCAGGTGCGCCACTCGGCGGGACCGAGCGAGCGCAGCGTGGTCGCGGTATGAAAGGTACCGGCACCGACCTCGGAGTCATAGGGCTGCATAATGACGCAGCCCTGCTCGCCCCAGTACTGCTGGAGGCGCAGGATGATGTCTTGGAAGGAAAGCGATGAAGCGTTCATGCCTCTAATATCCCCTCGTCGAAACGATTACACGGTTAGGTACTGTACTATAGCGGTTTTTAGTCGATAGCGCCGATGCGGTTGAGCGGCCAGTAGCGCACAAGCGCCACAGCGATCAAATCAGAGCGATCGACGGGACCAAAGTAGCGTGAGTCGGCAGAGTTTTCGCGGTTGTCGCCCATCACCCACACGCACCCGTCGGGAACGGTGTAAGGATAGCTCACCTGAGCACCGGGCGCTTGGACCGAAAGCGGCCAGCTCATGCCCGTCGTATAGTCCTCGTCGAGCGCTTGGCCGTCAACGACCACCTTGCCATCCTGCAGGTCGACCGTCTGGCCGGCCGTGGCAATAACACGCTTGACAAGAACATCATGCTCGGAGGTGCCATCGGGGTTGTGAAACACCACGATATCGCCCTGCTTGACGGGCTGACCGAGCTCGAGGCTCACCTTTTGTGCCAGGATCTGGTCGCCAATCTCGATCGTGTCCTCCATAGAGCCAGTGGGCACCACAAAGGGCTCGACCACAAAGGTGCGGATCAGGAAGGTGGCCACGAGCGCGATCGCGATGACCGCGATCCACTCAAAAGCGCCCCTCAACGCGGAATGTTGCGTAGGAACCATACTCACTCCTCGCTCTGCGAATACGAAGCGTCAAGAATCTCCTGCGCGTAAGCGCGCTCCTCGGGCGTGAGCCGCGCTGTCTCGATCAGATCGGGACGCCAGCAGCAGGTGCGCTCGATGGCGTTCTTGCGACGCCAGGCATCGACCTTGGCGTGATCGCCGCTCACAAGCACCGGAGGCACGCCCTCGCCGTTGAACTCGGCAGGACGGGTGTACTGCGCGTACTCGAGCAGGCCTCCATCCTCGGCGGTCGAGAACGACTCGTCGACGTTGCTCATCTCGTCACCAAGGGCGCCGGGGATGAGGCGTACGACAGCATCGGCAACGACCATAGCGGGAAGCTCGCCGCCCGTGAGCACGTAGTCGCCGATCGACAGACGCTCATCGGCATACGCATACGCGCGCTCGTCGACGCCCTCGTAGCGACTGCACACAAACAGCAGGCGCTCACTTTTGAGCAGGCGCTCGGCCACATGCTGCGTAAAGGGCTCGCCACAGGGGGTAAAGAACACCACAGTAGGCTTGGGACCCTCTGCGCTAATGGCCTCGATGGCCTCTGCGATAGGCTCGACCTTCATGAGCATGCCCTGCCCGCCGCCGTACGGCTCGTCATCGACGGTGCGATGGCGGTCGTGCGTCCAGTCGCGCAGGTTATACGCCTTAAAATCAAAAAGGCCGGCCTTGCGGGCGCGGCCCAAAATCGACGTGGACATGATAGGCTCAAACATCTCGGGAAAGACCGAAAGGGTCTCAATCAGCATGTTGTCCTCCCTACTTGTCCATATCGATCAGGCCGTCCATAACGTGGACGGAAATTGTTCCTGTGTCGGGAAGATCGAGCACGACCTGCTCGATCACGGGAATCAGCACCTCGCCGTACCGATCACCCTCGACAACCCAAACATCGTTGGCGGGCGTCGACATGATCTCGACGATCGTACCGAGCGAACCGAAGCGCTCGTCGACCACCTCGCGACCCATCAGGTCGGTATAGGCAGCGTCGAGCGAATCGAGCTCAAAGTCGTTACGATTTGCCAGCACGTAGCATCCCGTGATGCCCTCGGCGGCCGTCAAGTCGTCAATGCCCTCAAACGAGACCAGATCGCCATCGCCCGTATCTGTGACGGACACGACCGTGCAAAAGCGGTCGCGCTTGAGCGCCGGCGGCGTCAGGGCGACGCGCATACCCGGCTCTAATACAGAAGGAAGCCCCCGCAGCGGCTGCGCGAGGACCTCCCCCTTCCTTCCGTGCGGCTTGACCACACGGGCGATGTTTTTGTACTGGGACCTCAAGGTCCTAGCCCAGAACCTCTACCTCGACAGCAGTGTCGAGGCGAGCGGCCAGTGCACGGGCGAGCGTGCGAATGGCCTTGATGGTACGGCCACGACGGCCGATGACCTTAGCGACATCATCCTCGGCGACCGAAACCTCAATCGTAGAGGCGTCGTCACCATCGATGACCTCAAGGCTCACGGAATCCGGGTCGTCGACGATCTGAACAACGAGATATTCGACGAGATCGGCGATGCGATCTGAGAGCATTGCCTCACCCTCGAGCTGTGCAGCGTCAACCTCAGGCACGATTTACTCCTCGGCACCCTCAGCGGCCTCAGCGGCAGCCTTAGCGGCCTCGGCCTCTTTGGCGAGCTGCTTCTTGGACTTCTTGACGACGGTCTCGGTCTTCTCGCCCTCGTTGGCGGCCTTGACCAGAGCGGCGACGGCGTCGGTGAGCTGAGCGCCCTTTGACTGCCAGTCGGCGATCTTCTCGAGGTCGAGGTTGATGGTCTTGGGGGCGGTCATCGGGTTGTAGCGGCCAACCTCCTCGATGATACGACCGTCACGCGGGGCGCGGGAATCGGCGACGACGACACGGTAGTACGGACGCTTCTTAGCGCCGTGACGAGCAAGGCGAATCTTGACTGCCAAAGGAAACTCCTCCAACCAAGCAGCTTTAGGCTGCAACTACAAACAAACAGTTGAACATAATACGCCATCGACGCGGGCAGGTGAAGTCCGTGAGACCAACTTCTTCGGTGTAGTCGAAGGCAAATCCATATCTTAGACAAGAATTCGCGATTTGCAAGCACATCCACGCACCCCACATGAGCTGCGCGGTATACTCATGCCATGAAAAGACGCGAACATACATACGGTTATGAGGATGCTGCGGGCGTCACGCCACCGCCCTGGACGGGGCCGGCGGTGGGCCTCATGGATCTCGATGCGTTTTTTGCGAGCGTGGAGATGCTCGATCATCCCGAGTGGCGCGGCAAGCCGCTCATCGTGGGCGGCGATGCCGATTCCCGCGGCGTCGTGTCCACCTGCTCATACGAGGCACGTCGCTTTGGCGTGCACTCTGCCATGCCCTCGGCCGAGGCACGGCGCCTCTGTCCGCAGGCCATTTGGACGCATGGGCATTTCGATCGCTACCACGAGGTCAGCGCTCAGGTCATGGCGATTCTCGCCGACGAGACCCCGCGCGTTGAGCGCGTATCCATCGACGAGGCCTTTATCGACATCACGCCAGGTCGCTTTGCACCCGAGGACCCGCTGCTGGTTGCACGGCGCATCAGTGATCGCGTGGCGGCGCTGGGGGTGACCTGCTCCATTGGCGTGGGCTGTAACAAGACGGTCGCAAAGATCGCAAGCGAGCGGGACAAGCCATTTGGGCTGACCATCGTGCGCCCTGGAACCGAGCAGCGCTTTTTGGCAGCGCTGCCGGTATCTGTCATGAGCGGCATCGGGCGCTCGGCGGAAGAGCGACTGCGCCGCATGCGCATCTACACGCTCGGCGAGCTATCCCACGCACCGGAATCCACCTTGGCCTCTATTTTTGGCATCAACGGCGAACGCATGCGCCGGCGTGCGCTGGGACTCGAACTCTCCGAAGTCACGAGCCTCGATGAAGAGCGCGAGGTCAAGTCGGTCAGCAATGAACGCACCTTTGCGAAAGATTTGACTGAGCGTGAGGACATCGAAGCCGCGATTGCACTATTGGGAGAGTCAGTGGGACGCCGCCTGCGCCGTCAGGGACTAACAGGTGCCACGGTGACACTCAAACTCAAGTATTCGTATGGAAGCGGGCGCTCGGCACAGCGCCGGCTGCCGCATCCGACCGACGATGAGAACATCTTCGTGGCAGTGGCGCTCGACCTGCTCGACAACATCTGGCAGGAAGGGATGCATGTGCGCCTGGCGGGCGTCGGCATGAGCGACTTTGACCATCAGGGCGGTATCCAGACCGACCTGTTCTGCGAAATCGACGACCGCGGAGCCCAATCCAGCGACCGTCGCGACCTCTCGGTCGCCATCGACGCCGTCCGAGACAAGTTCGGCGACACCGCACTATCCTTCGGCCGTCAATCCCGCTTCAACGATTAGTCCCTTAGACAAAAAGAAAGCCGGGCAGCTGCGAATGATGCAGCTGCCCGGCGAACGGTAAAGGTTAGCTAAAACCCCGTCCCAAATGAACTACTAAAGGAGGTCGAGGGGAAGCTGGGGGGCGTCGCCCCAGAGCTTTTCGAGGCGGTAGAAGTCGCGGGCTTCGGGAGTAAAGACGTGGACGACAACCGAACCGTAGTCCATGAGCATCCAGGTCTTCTGCTCGCGACCCTCGATGGAGAACGGGTGCTCGCCGCAAGCCTCGGCGACCTTCTCCTCAATCTCGTCAACGATCGAATCGACCTGGCGGTTGTTGGTGCCGGTAGCGAGGACAAAGTAGTCGCACACATCGGAAAGCTCAGTCAGATCGAGCACCTGAACGTCCTCGCCTTTCTTGTCGTAGGCGGCCTGCGCGGCGGCGCGGGCGACATCCTCGGCGGCGACACCGCTCGCGGACAGCGAGGCGGCAGTGCGGTCGGACGTGGCAACGAAGCTCTTGTGCTCCACACCTTCAAGAATCTGCTCGTCGGTCATGGTCTCGTCGGCCATGGAATACCTCTTTCTAGACAGCCCGAGCTAGCGCAGCTGGGCGTAATGGTTGTAAATCGAAATAGCCGTGGGATAAAG
>JAXKHW010000121.1:0-1883 GCA_036549635.1 Collinsella sp.
CAATCCCAGTCGACGGTCTCGGCATGGAAGGTATCGATGGTCTCGCCGCTGGCCTCGACGGCAGCGCGGTCGTCATCATCCAGGATGATCGGCACAATAGGCAGGTCATACTTGCGGGCAAACTCAAAGTCGCGCTGGTCGCCGCAGGGAACGGCCATGACGGCGCCGGTGCCGTAGTCGGCAACGACGTAGTCGGCAACCCACACGGGGACCTTCTCGCCGTTCACGGGGTTCACCACATAGCGGCCCGTAAAGGCACCGTGCTTCTCGAGGGTGCCCTGGGCACGCTCGACGGCAGAGATGTGTTTGGAGTCCTCGACGATCTTGGTGACGGCCTCCTCGTACTCCGTGCCCTCGACGAGCTCGTGCAGACGCGCGTACTCGGGAGCCAGGACAAAGAAGGAGACACCGAAGAGCGTATCGGCACGTGTGGTAAAGACGGTGATCTTACCCTCGTCGCCCTCGATGGGCTCGCCATCCTGGTCGCACAGGGTAAAGTCGACCTCGGCGCCCTCGGAGCGGCCAATCCAGTTGGCCTGCATCTGCTTGACGCGCTCTGGCCAGCCGGGGAGCTTCTCCAGGTCGTCGAGCAGCTCCTGAGAGTACTCGGTAATCTTGTAGTACCACTGCTCAAGGTCGCGCTTCTCGGGCTCGGTGCCGCAGCGCCAGCACTTGCCCTCGGTGACCTGCTCGTTGGCCAGAACGGTCTTGCAGGTGGGGCACCAGTTGACCGGGTTCTTCTTGCGGTATACCAGGCCCTTTTCCCACATCTTCTCAAAGATCCACTGACCCCAGCGGTAGTAGTCGGGGCTGCAGGTCTTGACCATGCGATCCAGATCGTAGGAGAAGCCCATGCGCTTCATCGTGGCGAGCGCCTGGTCCATGTTCTTATATGTCCAGGCGGCAGCCTGCGTGTTGTGCTTGATGGCGGCGTTCTCGGCGGGCAGGCCAAAGGCATCGAAGCCGATGGGGTGCAGCACGTCGTAGCCGCGCATGCGAGCCTGACGGGCCATGGCATCGCCGATGGTATAGTTGCGCGCGTGGCCCATGTGCAGATCGCCCGACGGATACGGGAACATCTCGAGCACATACTTTTTGGGCTTGCTGTCGTCGGTGTCGACGGCAAAGAGGTTGGAGTCCTCCCAGGCCTTCATCCACCTGGACTCAATGGCCTGCGCGTCGTAGGCAGGGATCTCGTCCTTATGATCTGTGCAATCGCACATATCAGCTCCTTTTAACTTGATTGGGGCCGGTCGGCTAGGCTTTGCTCGCTGCTGCGGACAGTCCTGCTCGCACGAAGGCCACATTAAGTGGCCTTCGGCTCGTGCGGAACTTGCAGCGAGCAAAGCCTAGCCGCCCGACCCTAGGGTTAACTTGGATGATTCTAGCAAATACAACAAGCGAGATGCCTGCGACTTGCATGCATCTCGCTTTATCTAAATAACGTAGTTGTGAATCAACCGCTAATTGTTACCCGCCCAAGCATGATCGGGTTTTCCAGGTGCCGCAGATTGCCGTGAAAGAGGAGCGCCGCGTACTTTGGTACGCGAGCGACGGTTTGAACGGCAAGGTGCGGTGCTTGGGAAAGCCGCTTAGCGGTAGCTGACGCTCTGCTGGGAATCCTTGACGACTACGTCGTGAGCGCCGCCTTCGACGATTGAGGTCGAGCTCACCAGGGTCAGGCGTGCCTTTTCCTGGAGCTCGGGGATCGAGAGGGCACCGCAGTTGCACATCGTGGACTTGACCTTATAGAGCGTGCCGCCCACGCCGTCCTTGAGGGAACCGGCGTAGGGAACGTAGGAGTCGACGCCCTCGACGAAGCTAAGCTTCGCGGCGCCGCCCAGGTCGTAGCGCTGCCAGTTGCGAGCACGCGCAGAACCCTC
>JAXKHW010000122.1:0-11184 GCA_036549635.1 Collinsella sp.
GGCCATGGTGGGGCCTCGGGTGCCTCTGGGGTAGCTGGCGCTGCCCGGGTTGAGGACTAAGCAACGGCCCACTTGGGCTTCTTTGGTTACGTGGGTGTGGCCGTTGATGGCTACGTCTACGGATCCCACCGGAAGGTCTTCGCGGTAGTGGGCTACGGCGAATTTAAGGCCTTCGTAGGTAAAGAGTGCAAGACGGTCTACATCGGGGCCGTAGTCGCGGTAGTAATCGTTGTTACCCAGTACGGCCCGCACGGGGGCGATGGTGCATAGGTGCTCGTAGTCCATCTCTGACGTGAGGTCGCCGGCGTGGATAATCAGGTCTGCGCCCTCAAGCTCATCCAAGAGCGCAGGCGATAAATAGCCGTGGGTGTCCGAGATGATGTCGATGCGCTTGGCGCTTGCACTGTTCATGGGATCCCTTCCGCAAAAAACGATTCGGCAGATACATACAAAAAGGCCCCACGGCTCCGCAGACGATGGGTCTACAGGGCTGCGGGGCCAGTGTGCTAGAGACTCAGGGCCTTCTTAAGCGGCACGACGCGGCGGCGCGAAACCGGCACGCGTTCGTCGACGCCCGTAATGCCCAGCTGGATGGCACCCGAGGGCACCGTCTCGACATCCGTGACGCACGCCAAGTTGACGATATAGCGGCGGTGAACACGGAAGAAGCCAAAATCGCAGAGCTTGGCCTCAAACTGCGCCAGCGAGGTCGTCGACAAAAAGCGATCATCGACGGTATAGATGCAGGAGTAATCGTCCTTGGCCATGATAAAGCGAATGTCGTCCACGGGAATGAGCACCTTGCGGCCGCCCTTTTCCACCGGGATACGCTCGATGGTCACCTTGCTGTCCGTAACCGGCTTGGTGCGTTGCATGACCTTCTCGATCGCGCGATCCAAGCGAGCTTCCTCGACCGGCTTCATCAGATAATCGACGGCATCCACGTCGAATGCCTCGACCGCATGGTCACTATACGCAGTCACAAACACGATCGCCGGCGGATTTTTGAGCTTATGCAGCGCCTCGGCAAGTTGCAGGCCCGAGGCACCGGGCATCGAGATATCGAGAAACACGACATCCACGCGACTTTCCATAAGCATCTCGATGGCGGAGCGGACGCTCGACGCCTCCGTGATCGTGCCGATCTTGCCCGTTTGCTCGAGCAGGAAGCGAAGCTCCGAGCGAGCCGGCGCCTCATCATCCACAATCATCGCACGCAGCATAGGGATAAAACCTTTCGTCAACTAACTACGCCGGGCATCCGTCGCATGACGTTGAGCCCGTAGCCTTTTATTTTACTCTTGAATGTCAAAGATGCTCTCTGACAAATCAAGATGAAGGAGCACTTTGGTGCCCTTGCCCGGCGCCGATTCGACACGCGTATAGGAGTGCGGCCCATAAAAGCGATGGATGCGCTCCGAAATATTGTGCATGGCCACACCGGCGCCGCCACCCTGGGGAGAGCTGGCGTCGGGACGGGCAGAGCGCTCGTCAAACAGTCTGGCGGCGGTACCCTCATCCATGCCCACGCCATTATCGGCCACGGCAATCAAGATTGCATCCTCGCCGTCTTGGTGAACGGTCACGTCGATCCTCAGGGCGTCGTCATCGCCCATACCATGACGCACGGCGTTCTCGACAATCGGCTGGATCACGAACGCCGGCACCAGCGTATCTTCCACGTCCTCGGACACATCGAACGTCGCAAGCACGCGATCCTCGCCAAAGCGGGCCTTCTCAAAGGTAAGGTAGCGCTTGGTCTGTGCGACCTCGCGCGAGACCGGAATAAGCGATCCCGAGTTGTCGAGCGTGGCACGATAGAACGATGAGAACTCACGAAGCAGTTCGCGGGCCCGCAGCGGGTCGGTGCGCGTAAACGATGCAATGGTGTTCAGCGTGTTGAACAGGAAGTGCGGGTTAATCTGCGCCTGCAGCGCACGCACCTCGGCGCGCGCCGTGAGTTCCTTTTGCACCTCGAGCTCGTGGATGGCGAGCTGCGTGGACAAGATCTCGGCAAAGCCCGAGGCAAGCGCGTACTGAGTGCGGTCGACGGCACGCGGGGTCTTGTAGTAGAACTTGAGCGTGCCGACGGTGCGGTCACCCACCTTGATAGGAGCGATGATACCGGCGGGAACATGGTTGTGCGAGCCATCCGAACCCACCACGTCCACCACACGGTTGAACGACTGGACGATACCGTGCTCGATGACGTAGCGCGTGGCAAGTGTGTGGATGGGCGAATCGGGCAGCAGCTTTTCCTCAAACTCGCCCGCGCAGGCCAGCACGTTGCTCTCGTCGGTGATGGCAACCGTCATGGCACGCGTCTCGGGCAAAATGCGCTGGCACACCAGACGCGCCGACTCCTGCGTCAGACCGCCTTTGATGTCCTCGAGCATGGCAGAGGCCACCGAAAGCGTCTCTTCGGTGTACTGCGAACGCACCGAATCGGGATTGAGCGTCAAATAGATAAAAATGCACAGAAAGATGCACAGCAGTGCGCAGGCGACCACGGTCGCGATCGGCTCGATTCCAGTCGCCAGGGCAAAAATAAAGTACACCAGCACGCAAATGGCGCAGACAACGGCGATCACGCGAAAGATTGATATTGAATTATCGCGCTGGGCGCGGCGGTCGATCATTCAGTCCCCTCCAGGATGCTGGTCAGTTGTGCGTCGTGCCAGAGCCCGTCCATGATCTTGGGCCAGAAGCTCTGGAAACGCAGGTAGCTTGCGGCGTTTTGGCGCGCGTAGGTCTTGGCCTCGTCAATACCGTGACGCCAAATGCGCAGGTATCCCTCGTGCTCGCGGGTAAACATGCTGCGGACCATGGCGGTTTTGCGCACGCGGTCGTCGAGCTCGCGCGAAATCCACGGGCCCGGATAGGGCATGAGCGACGCGGCCGTGACGGGAACGAGCTCCTGCTGGTGCGCGGCAAACGTCAGCTTGGCACGCTCGTAGTACCAACGGTACACATCCTGCATAAAGCGCGGCGAGCGCTTCTCGGACTCGGGCGGCAGGTGACGAACGACCCACTCGTTGTCAAACCACACGTCGTAGCCAAACATGCGCATATTAAAGAGGTAATCTAGGTCCTCGCCTCGGGTGATAAACGGGTCAAACGCCACACGGGTAAAGGCGCGGGCATGAAGCGCCACAAGGCCGCCGCACACGTAGTTTGAACGAGAGATACGGGTGCCCGAGAGCGCCTTTTTCATCCAGCGATTAAACTCGATGCGTTTGGTCCACCAACGATGGCAAATGCCCACCTTGTCTGTGGGCGCCAACGGCGATCCGTCTCGATCGTAAAAGTAACCGCTCTTAACCAAAATCGGCAGGCCTTGACGCGTCTGCTGGCCCAGTGCATAGGTCGCGCGCTTCATAAAGTCGGCATCGATAACGGTCTCGTCGTCATCCAAAAAGACAACGGCATCGTGGCCGAGCACCGCAGCGCAGGCAAGCCCCATATTGCGAATGGCGCCATATCCGCGCAGACTCACGCACTCGCCCGAGCCCTTGGGAGCAATCTGCGCCACACGGTCGGCGATACGCGATGCCTGGTTGTTGGTAACCACGGTGACCTTGAGCGTAGGGTGCGCGTCGACGATTTCGTGGACACGCTTCGACACATCAGCCGTGGCCGAGATGGGACAGACCACCAAAAGGATAATCCTCGGAATGTCGCGCACCTGCTCGAGCGAGGCCAGGCAGCGGTCGAGCTCGGGATTGGTGGCGTTGAGCTTCGTCGAGTGGTCATAGACGCCGGGAGCGTTTGCACGGGCATCATCGCCCGCCCAGTATGTTGGAATCACAACCGTGGCGTTCATGCCTTCCCTCCCTGCAACACAAAAACGGGGCGCCGCCAAACACAGGCGACGCCCCGCGACCTAGCTGATTCCATCATACCCACTTGGGCAAATCATTGCTCGCAAGTCGCAATGTTTATTGCGGATAACCCCAAAAGAGTACCGCGGACAGGCACAATAGCCGCTCGCTTCTATGCGGCCCGCTCTGCCGCCTGAGTCATGCGAGACAGGCGGACCAGCAGCACAAAGCCAACGACCAGCAGCACGCCAATGGAAAGGACGCCTAGCGACGGGTTGCCGGTCAGCGAGGTGACGACCGACACTAGGAAGGTGCCCATGACGCTTGCATAACGACCAAAGATGTCAAAGAAGCCGTAGTACTCGTTGGATTTTTCCTTAGGGATAATGCGGCCAAAGTAGCTACGGCTGAGCGCCTGCACGCCGCCCTGGAACAGACCGACCATAATGGCAAGCACCCAGAACTCAAAGGCGGTCTTTAGGAAGAATGCGGCGAACAGCACAATGCCCATGTAGGCGGCGACCGCCACCAGGATCATATTGAGCGTGCCCACGCGTCCGGCGAGCTTGCCGTAGATGATGGCGGACGGAAAGGCCACGAACTGCGTAACGAGCAGCGCCAGCACCAGCTGGGTCGAGTCGATGCCTAAAGCCGAGCCGTAGCTGGTAGCCATGGAAATGACCGTGTGGACGCCATCGATATAGAAGAAGAACGCGATCATGTAGACCAGCACGGTCTTGTTGTGGGCGATCTCGCGCATGGTGTGTCCGACCTCGGAGAACACACCGCCCACGATGTGGCCGATGGTGTCCTCGGGACCGCGCTCGCGACCGTACTTTTGCTTATAGGTGCGAATGAGCGGCAGGGTAAAGATGAGCCACCAGGCACCAGTGATGATAAACGACAGACGCGTTGCCAGCATGGTGGGGACGCCAAGAGCGGGGCCACCCATGATGAGCGCCAGGCAGATGATGAACGGCACGGTGGAACCGATGTAGCCCCAGGCATAGCCCGAGCTAGACACGGCGTCCATGCGCTCGTCGGTGGTAATGTCGGGCAGCATGGCGTCGTAGAACGTCATAGAAGAGTTAAGGCCGATGGTGCACAGCACGTACACGGTCAAAAATGCCATGGCGGACATTGGGATAGCCTGCGCCAGGCAAAGCACCAGGCCCGTGAGGAAGAAGCCCAAGAAGAACTTGATCTTGTTGCCGGCGTAATCGGCAAGCGCGCCCAGAATGGGCATGAGCATGGCGATGACCAGCGAGGCGATCGTCTGCGCATTGCCCCAGGCGACCACCAGGTCGGCCGAGGAAGCGCCGGTATTGATGGCGTTAAAGTAAATGGGCACCACCGAGGTATTGAGCAGCACAAGGGCCGAATTGCCCACATCATACATAACCCAGTTACGCTCGAGCTTGGTGTATTTCATGGACAGGGACCCTTCGTATTCGCCCGATATGCAGTTAGTTCATCGTACCCCAATTGTCCAGAACCGCCGGTAAGGATTCGGCAAAGGGGCACGCACGGGCCCTATTCCTCGCGGTCGAACTCCTCATCGGCATTGAGCACGCGACCGCTGTAGTTGACGTGACTGGTCACGGCATCCATGTCACCGGTCTCGATAAAACGTGCGACCGTGCACTCGTAATCGACCAGCGCGCGATCAAAGACCTCGGGGAAACTCTCGTTCGAGACCTCGTCGGTAAAGGGATTCTTCCATGTCAGATGGCCCAGGTTACCGGTGCGCTCGGGCAGCTCCGTCGTCACGCGATGGGCAAGGCCGTCGAGCAGCGAGTAATCGTGCACCAAGCCCTCAACCAGCGAGATCGCGCGCGTCTTTGCGGAGCCGGCCGGCTCAATCGCGCGGTAAAGTCGCTGCATATTGGCAACGGCAGCACCGTACTCCCCCGCCGGAATGTCAATGCCGTACACGCGTCCGGCAACATAGCTCATCAGCACGCCAGCCACGCGATTGATGCGATCGGTGGTGACGATCTCGCCCGCCGGCGGGTAATCGTCAACCGTAGCGCCATCGCGTTTAAGCTGCAGCATCAGCACATCCAGGTCGCTCTCGATCACGGCATGGACCTGACTGCTCGAATCCTCAAGCTCTGAATCGGACTCCACGATGCCAAACTGCTGCTCATAGACAAAGGGATGGGCGTTGCGGTCGAGCACGTAATGAGACAGCAGGCCCAGCGCAAAGGCACGACCCAAGCTGGCGTCGCGCGGCAGCAGATGCGACACGCCGTCGCGCAGGCACGCGAACTGGCGAGACATGCGCGACCGATGCATGACCTGCGCCAGCAGCGTGCAGTCGGAAACACGCGGTGTCAGAATGTGAAAGAAAAACGGGTCGGGGCCTTGGTTGCCCAAGATAAAGGCAATGCGTTCTTCATCGGACGTGATGACGCCCTGCGGAAGACGGTCGATGCTTTCCTCGCCAAACAGATGATGGGTGATAAGCGCGGGCATAATGATCCTTTCGATTTCATTCGATGCCACCCATTATGCCCACCGCGCGCCCATGCCAAACCTGCGATGGTAAACGACGGCACGCAGACCGTCTACGCAAGCCCCAAGTGTGCTTTAACCTCGGCGGCACGACGACGGGACACCGGCACCGTCGAGCTCACGCGGTCAAGCCTGAGCTCCATCAACCCCGTGGAGCCAATCTCAACATTGTGCACGTCTTCCAAATTGACCAGATAGCTGCGATGAACGCGAATAAAGCCCTCGGAGACCAAGCGACGCTCGAGCGAAGAGATCGACTCATTGATCAGGTACGTTCCCTCGGCGCAGATGGCATTGCAAAAATCGGCACGCGCCTCAAAGTAGCAGACGTCTGCGGCGGGAATGAACACCTTTTTGCCCCCGCGGTCCACCGTCAGACGCAAAGGCTGGCGCGGAGCGTGGATAACACGACGGACACCCAAGGCTGCCTCGATCTTGTCGAGTGCCTTTGACAGGCGTGCGTCCTCGACCGGCTTGACGACATAATCGACGGCATCGAGGTTATAGGCATCAGCCGCATACTCGGCAAACGCCGTCACAAACACAACCACCGGCGGCGTCTTTAGGTTCTGCAGCGTCTCGGCAAGCTCAATTCCCGAGCGACCGGGCATGGTAATGTCTAAAAACAGCACGTCGGGCTTGTTCGACAGAATCGACTCCACGGCTTCGGTGACATTGCCCGCCTCGGCAATCTGGCCCACACGCGTATCCTTTTCCAACAGATAGCGTAGCTCAGCCCTAATGGGAGGTTCGTCATCAACCACCAAGATGTTCCAGCCTTCGGACATATGTGCTTCCCCTCTTTTTCTCTCAATCCAACCGCGTGCTACGCCGTCAACGGCGCGGGCTCATGCGGCTCGCCGTTCAGCTCGACGATGACCTGCGTTCCCACGCCCTCCTGGGACTTCACGCGCATGCCGGAATCTTCTCCGTAAAAGAAATGGATGCGCTGAAGCACGTTGAAGAGCGCCAGGCCGCAACCTCGCTTGACGGAGCCGTCGGCGGTAATGCTCTCGGGCTCCTCCAGGCGATGTTGCTCAAACAGATGCGCGCAGACCTCTTCGCTCATACCGATGCCATCGTCCTCGACGATGATCTCCAAACCGTCATCGGTCTCGAAAGCCCTAACATGAATAGAAAGCGGCTCGGTCTCGCGCTGCGCATGCTTGATGCAGTTTTCGAGCAACGGCTGCAAGATAAACGGCGGCACCATGCAATCGCGCACCTCAAAGTCGATATCGACCGAGACGCGCAGACGGCCGTCGCCATAACGAGCCTGCATAAGATTGATATAGCGAGTGCCCTGTTCCACCTCGTGCTCGAGCGTGGTGAGCGTATCGGAATCAGAAAGCGTCTGACGATAGTAGTTGGAGAAGTCGATCAGCAGCGACCTGGCCTTGTCCGGCTCGGTACGTACGAGTGACACGATGGTGCTGATGGTGTTAAACAGAAAATGAGGATCGACCTGCGATTGCAAGGCGCGCAGCTCCACGCGGGCCGTAAGCTCGTCCTGGCGCTCAAGCTCAAAGCTCGCAAGCTGCGTGGAAATGAGGTCGGCAAAGCCCGAGGCAAGCGCCGTCTGGCGCATATCGATGCTGCTCAGACGGGGATAATACAGCTCGAGCGTGCCCACGCAATGCCCGCGCACGGTAAGCGGCGCGACAATACCGGCGCGCAGGCGCGGAAAGTAGCCACCCGTCTCGGTCGAGGCATCGCGCGAGAACACGCTTTGCTCACCGCTGTTGATCACGTTGAGCGTAGTCCGCAGTACCACCGGGGTGCCCGCGGGGCATTTTGCCGAGTCCTCGCCCCAGCTCGCCAACACCTGCCTGCCGTCGGTAAAGCAGATGGCAGAGGCGATAGTTTCGGACAGGATGATCTTAGAGGCGCCTAGGGCAGCTTCGGGCGTAAGGCCGCGCGACGTGTAGGCGAATATTTTTGATGCGATGGCGAGCGTGCGGTCGGTTGCGCTCGATGTGAGGTCGTCGGGAACGACAAAGACGTACGAGAAGAAGAAGCACAGCATGACCAAGCCGGCAATGACGACAACGGCCGGAACGGGATTGGGATTATCGGTTAGATCCCAGATGAGTAGCAGGATAAGCAGTGGAACGACAATACCGAGCAAGATGGCTTGAACCACATGCTGAGCGGTACGAAAGACCTTGGTAGAGTTGTAGCTCTTGCCCAGAATCAGCCTATTGAGATCCACTGTCATCCCCTTCTTACTGACGCACCCCATAGCAATAAAGAGGGCCGCAAGCGACCCTCTCCATTGCATTATGCAATCAAATACTGTGTTTTACATCAAGCCATCGATGAACGGTAGCTTAGGCGCTGTACTTGTTTGCCTCGCCGAAGGTGCCGCCCTCGACAATCCAGCCGTCCTTCATGATGACGTCCATGTTGTCGGTGTTGAGCACATGGATGTCGGCGGCGACGTCACCGTTGACGACCAGCAGGTCGGCGCACTTGCCGGCCTCGATGGAACCGGTCTCGTCCTCGATGTGGCACATCTTGGCGCCGTTGAGGGTGGCGCAGGTGATGGTCTCGACCGGGGTGAAGCCGATCTTGTCGACGAACTCGTACATCTCCTCGATGGAGCAGGTGCCGTACGGGGTAACGAAGGAGAAGGAGTCGGAGCCGATCGTCATGACGACGCCACGCTTCTTGGCCTCGCGCAGGCAGTCGTAGTTGCGCTGCAGCTCCTTCTCGACCAGGGTGCCCTCGTACTTGTCGTGCAGCTCGGGGACGTAGACGGGCGGATAGGTGGCGTACCAGGTGGGCAGGAAGGCGATCGTCGGGGTGAAGAAGGTGCCCTGCTCGGCCATGAGGTCCATGGTGCGCTCATCGATATCGAAGCCGTGAATCAGCTGCTCGCAGCCAAAGCGGACGGAATCGTAGGCAGCGGCGTGGTTGTTGTAGCAGTGGCTCCACACGGGGATGCCGACCATCTTTGCCTCTTCGACCACGGCCTGGATCTCCTCGGAGCAATAGTGCTGGTCGCGACCGGAGTCCCAGCGCCAGATGCCGCCACCGGTAGCCCAGATCTTGATGGCATCGGGGTTCTCGCGCAGGCGACGACGGACGGCCTTGCGCAGATCCCAAGGACCGTCGACCTGATCGCCCCAGGGGTGCGATTCCTTGTTGAGCTCCTGGCTGCAGTGGTGGGAGTCGCCGTGGCCGGCAACGCGGCAGAAGCCAAGGCCGGTGGCCAGAACGCGCGGGCCCTTGAAGACGCCCTTGTCGATGCAGTCACGGATCTGGATACCAAAGCGGCCGATCTCGCAGACGGTGGTGAGGCCGTGGGTGAGGCAGTCGTAGGCTTGCTTGACGGCGACGGCCTGCTTTTCGAGGAGCGGCTGCATGACCCAGTCGGTGTCATCGTCGGTCAAGTTGCCCGAGAAGTGCAGGTGGGTGTCGATCAGGCCGGGAAGGACGGTCTTGCCGGCGGCGTCGATGACCTCAACGCCCTCGGGAAGGTCCTGCATAACACCGGCGTACTCGATCTTGCCGTTGTCGTCGACGAGAACGAGGGAGTTCTCGACCGGCTCGGCACCGGTACCGTCGATGAGCTTGCCGCCAACGATTGCATACTTAGTGGACATGGTTCCTCCTTATGGATCCATATAGTGGGCGAGACCGTGTTGGGTTAAGGCCTCACAAAGCTACCCAAGTGGTGCCGGGTTCGGTGCGCGGAAGAGAGGGGCCCGCGCACCTGATCCGCCCCGGCTAGGCGTTACTTTTTGCGGGAATTGGTGAAAGCCATGAGGGCCAGGCCAATAGCCAACCAGCCGATCACGATGCTCCACTCCACCATGTTGAGGGAAGCGGGAGAGAACGGAATCACGAGCAGGCCGATGATGATGGCGCAGGCAGCGATAGCGAGGCCGATGCCAAACTTGCCGCCGGGCACCTCGTAGGGACGAGGCAGGTCGGGCTCGGTGAAGCGCATGCGCAGGCAAGCGAGGGCGACCATGCCGCAGGAGAAGATGAAGGCGAGAGCCGACACGTTGGTCAGAGGGATGAGCATGTTCTTGCCCAGGAACGGACCGACGACGGTGATGACGCCCAGAACGACGCAGGCAAGCTTGGGAGCGCCGGACTTGGGGTCGACCTCGGCGAACTGCTCGGGCAGTTGGCCCTTGCGGCCCATGGCGAGCATGATGCGGCTCGTGGCGCCGTAGAAGGAGTTCATCGGGCCCATGGGTCCAAGCGTGGCGATGACGAGCATGGCCAGGTACAGGAGCATGTTGATGCCCTTGAGGCAGGCAAGCGCGGGAACCGGGCTCTTAACAAACTCATGCCAGTCGAGGATGGTGCCGAACGAGTAGATGCAGACCATGTAGAAGCCGCCGGCGGCCAGCAGGGCCAGGGAGATGATCTTGCCGAACTTGTTCCAGTTGAGGCCCTCGGCTGCTTCCTCAGCCTGCTGAGGAATGGTGTCGAAACC
Source organism: Collinsella sp. (assembly GCA_036549635.1). Lineage (GTDB taxonomy): Bacteria > Actinomycetota > Coriobacteriia > Coriobacteriales > Coriobacteriaceae > Collinsella. The sequence continues at coordinate 10,792 of JAXKHW010000122.1, forward strand.
GGCGTAGAAGAACGGAGTCAGAACCAAGACCGACACGATGCCGGCGAACAGGCTGGTGCTTTCGGTAGCGGCCTTGCCGCCGCCAGCGCCGGTGACCTGGGAGAACACAGGCATGGCATTGTCCGGCGAGCCGGTGAACAGCGAGACGCCCATGGCGAGCAGCATGCCGCAGAGCAGGGCCTTGGTCAGGAAGGCCTGGAGTTTGGCGGCCGAGCTGGCACCGCGGAAGTTGAGGAAGATGACGTAGACTGCAAAGCCGAGCGCGATCAGCGTCGGGAACAGGTAGACGTCGGCCCCCAGGATGGTGTAGAGCTTGACGGCGCGCAGCCACTCAAGGCCGGGCAGGCTGCCGAACATCTCGGACACGAGGGTCGAAATGGCGATGGCCTCCCA